>CAYTFT010000193.1:0-5617 GCA_964437155.1 uncultured Chitinophagales bacterium
TATAATAAGTTTCGCCAGAAACCTCTGCGCCCTCTGCTCCTCTGCAAGTATTATTTTATCCTCTGCGTGAAACTGAAAAGTTTGAAGGTTTGAATGGTTTGAAATGTTTAAAGTTTAAGGTTTAAGGTTTTGTGCATTCTTAACAAGATGGTTGTGATCATAAGGCAAAATCATCGAAAAGCGTTGCATCATTTAAATAATCCTGTAATTCCTGATCGTCTATCTGTTTTAATAATTCTTCATCCAGCAAAGATCCATTGATCGTTTCCTGTTCCACTTCCGGATGCAGGATCTGATCATGCACATCCTCCGTAATTTTATCCAGCGCTGATGCATCGTCAATAAAATCAGTAGTAAATAACATTTCTGTTTGGATCTGCGTAATATTATCTGCAATATAATTATGCAAATCATCATAACTCAGTCCGGCGAGCTGCTCCTCCATAAAATTATCGATCTCTGCGCCCGACATTTCAGCCAGCCTTATTTCCAGCGGACGCTGATCATTGGTCAGCAAAAAATGCAATCCGAAATACGCAACCGCAGATATTGCCGCAACTGCTAATAGGATCCTGGTCCATTTTATCCGGATAATTTTTGCTTCCGGAACTGCGGTTCCACTGTAAATGGTCTTTTGCAGAATATTCCTTTCCAGGTCCTCAAAGTATCCTTCCGGCACCTGCATGGAATGCCGGTCTGGCGGATCGTTCCATCCGCCAGGATCATGCATGTTATTTTCATTTTTGTTATCCATGTTCTTTTATTCTGCGGGTTACTGATCGTTTGATAGTTTTTATTAAGCCCGGTTTAATCCTTCCTTCAAAAAAAGTTCAATTTTCTTCACGGCATGATGGAAGCTCGCCTTCAGTGCACCGGTTGAAGTGCCCAGTATCTGCTCCATTTCCTCATATTTCAGCTCATCGAAATACCGCATCACAAAAACCTGCTTCTGCTTGTCGGGTAAGGTATCAATTGCGGTTTGCAACTGCCGCTGCATTTCATTTCCGTCGAACCATACATCCTCCTGCAACTGCAGCAGATAATCATCCGCCGCCCCTTCGATGGCAATGCTTGTCCTCCTGTATTTATCCTTGAGAAAGGTGATCGCCTCATTGGTAGCGATACGGTAGAGCCAGGTGTATAACTGACTGTTGCCCTTGAATTCGGGTAATCCTTTCCATGCTTTTATGAAGCAGTTTTGTACAACATCATTTGCATCGTCGTGGCTGGTAACCATGCGCCGCACATGCCAGTAAATTTTTTTGGAATACGCCGATACCATTTGCTGGAATCCCTTATTGCGGGTTGCTTCCTGCATGCAGAGTTGTATGATCTCCTTGTCGGACATATTTGATGAGGTATCAGAAAATGCGAAGGACGATAAAAGCAATCTGACGGGAAATAGTATCCGGTCAATTTATACAAAACACACCGGAAAGAGAAAATTATTTTCTCGCCATCACTTTTAACGCAGCATCTACAACATGTTGTGTACTCATCCCGTATTTCGTGAGTAACTGTTCGGTGGTTCCGCTTTCGCCGAATAAATCATGCACGCCAACAAATTCTGCCGGTGCAGGAATATTTTCTGCAAGTACTTTTGCAACCGCACTTCCCAGTCCTCCCAAAACCTGATGTTCTTCTGCTGTGACCACACAACGTGTTTTACTGACTGATTCTATGACGGCGGGAACATCAAGAGGTTTAATTGTATGGATATTAATAAGGTCAACAGCATAACCTTTTTCTTCCAGAATATTTGCAGCTTCCATTGCTTTCAGAACCAGATGTCCTGTTGCGAAAATGGATACATCTTTTCCATCGCGGATCTTCCATGCTTTTCCAATTTCGAAGGGAGCATCTGCCGGATAAAAGACCGGCCATTTCGGGCGGCCAAACCGCAGGTAAACAGGTCCTTCGTGTGCTGCTGCTGCTATGGTTGCAGCTTTTGTCTGATTAAAATCGCAGGGATTTATCACTACAAAATTCGGGAGCATCTGCATAAGTCCGATATCTTCCAGAATCTGATGTGTAGCTCCGTCTTCTCCCAGTGTTACACCGGCATGCGAAGCTGCGATCTTCACATTTTTATTGGAATATGCAATGGACTGACGAATCTGATCATATACACGGCCGGTCGCAAAATTTGCGAAGGTACAGGCGAATGGAATTTTACCTCCGATGGTTAATCCCGCCGCAATACCTGTCATATTCGCTTCGGCAATTCCGCATTGAAAAAAACGTTCAGGATGTTCTTTAATGAATGCATCCAGTTTCAGTGAGCCCACGAGATCGGCACATAAAGCAACAACGTTGGGATTGGATTTACCGAGTTCAGACATACCGGCTCCAAACCCGGAGCGTGTATCCTTCTGGTTAGTGTAATCGATGTTTATCAAAATTGAAATTTTTTAAAGCCTTACGGCCAGCGATGTTCCTGTGAACACTTCAAATTCAATTTCCTTTGTTGCAATCATATCCTTTTTAGAAAGATACCGGTAGATCACTTTGTATTTTCCCGGTTGCAAGGCCAATGTCTCTTTCAGGATGGCTTCATTCAGCTCAAAAACTTCAGTGAGTTTATTCTCTTTATATTCGTAAACCGCGCCAACTACCTGTTCATTCTTATTGAATGTGACGAATCCGGGCGCCGAGATCTCTACTGTTGTGGTTTTGTCCTGCTCAACTTTTACACCGCTAACCTTTATTACGGGCAAAGTTAAAATTTCAATATCATACTCTCCAACCAATAATTTCTGTGCATTGTTGGAAATCTGTGCCGTTACGATCTTTCCGTCCTTCTTAATTATGCAATTGATCTTTCCCTTAAATGTTTCGCCGCGCACAGCAACCCTCACAAATCCCTGCGGAGAGGGTTCCGTAATCACGTTCAACGCGCCGGGTGTAAGTTTGATATCATTTTTCCAGACGGGCGGCGTTGTATGCACCTGCATGTTGTAGGTAACATTCGGATCCAGCGTAATCGTGTCGGGCATTCCCCTCGGGTTGATCGTATGGTAATAATTGAATGCAGGTTTTCCGGTAGAAGCATCATAAAACGTCATCACCATATCTGTTTCCTTTGCATCCTTATTGATATCGAGCAGATCCACGCGGGTGAACACAGAATTGAATAATCTGGCGATGGTTGAATTGACAATTTCATTGGTCTTCTTTTCGGTTTCGATGTTCATAAATTCTCCGATACAACTGAATTCTGAATATTCAGTCGCGTCGATACCGATACCGATAACATACGATTTGGTGATGATGCCTTCTTTTTTTAAGCGCTGCACCACCTCGCAGGGATTGAGGCCGCAGGATTCGAATCCATCGCTGACGAGGATCAGAATATTCCTGTAATTTTTTACATCAGCTCCAAAATCGGTGAGGGTTTGTTCAATGGAATATGCGATCGGGGTAACGCCCTGCGGGCGGATATCGTCCAGTTTTTCGGCTATAGCGGTTGCGTTCCTGTTTTTAAATCCTACTTCCAGTCGCGAATCCTCACAGTCGTTAACCGGTTGCGGACTCTGATGACCGTAAATACGCATGCCCATCTGAACATTCGGTTCATTATTCAGGCTGTCGGCAATACCGTTAATCACTGCTTTGGCAGCAGCAAATTTTGAACTGTGTTCCCAGTTCTGCAGCATACTGCGCGAAGCATCTACAAGAAACAGAATCCGTGTTGGTTTTGCCACCTGACCATGCACCTGCAATCCTGTATAAAAAATCAGGAAAAACAGAATTATTTTCAAACGATATGTCAGAAATCTGCTCAAATTAAATTTTAATTAATGCTGTTTTTGCGCTTTTAATAGTAACATTTATTTCTTTGGTATTCGCTGCAACTTTTTTAATATTCGAACGGGAAACAACAAGATAATCACCGGGCAGTAACTGGATCAGGTCTGATCCGCTGTTGATCGACGCCTCATATATTTTGGTGAGTTTTCCGTTCTTCTCTGTATAGATGCTGTATAATTTATTATCTGTGGTTGAAATGTTCAATGTACCCGGTACAGGTATATCGATTTTATTTTCCATCCCACCCTTAATCGTATAATTTTCATAATGCAGGAGCGGAAGTGTCAACAGATCAATATCGTATGTTCCTGCAATGTATTTATGTTTCGTATTGAAATTCTGCACATAAATAATCTCTCCTGTTTCACTGTTGCGCACCACACATTGTTTCTCACTGAACGTTGTGCCGGTGCCTTCTGCCAGATACAATGTGCCCTGCGGGACATCAATGCCGATAATGTTATGCTTGCCGGGCGTAAGTTCAATATCTCTCAGTTCCACCGGCGGCGTGGTATGTGCAACGATGGTATATTTCCCGACAGGATTCAGAAATAATGTATCCGGCTGATTTTTAATATCGGGAGTTTGCACGAAATTATATCGCACCTCGCCCGAATAACTATCATACAAAGTCAGTTCAATATCTCTTTCAACCGGAATTCCAAATGCATCGATGAGATTGATCTGCGTGGTGGTAATATTTAATGCCTGAGAAATAACGATGCTCATTGCATTCGAAAATGTTTTTTCATTATCCGCATCGTAATACGTTCCGATGCAGTCAAATTTTCCTTTATCACTTTCTTTTAATCCGAGTCCGATCACAAATGGTTTGAGTGTAATTTTTTTCTCCCGCAACGCATCGGAACTTGCACATGGATCACCATCGCAATTTTCTATTCCATCTGTAATGAGAATAATGGAGTTGGTTCCTTCAATAGAAATAAAATCGCCGGCTGCAACAAACAGCGAATAGGCAATGGGTGTATTTCCCTGCGGCGTGATACGGCTTAATGCGGTTTTGATCGAAGCAGCAGAATTTCTGGAAATGGGCACTTCCAGTTTTGTATCCTGACAATCCTTTAACGCCCTGGGCGTCTGATGTCCGAATACGCGTAATCCGATCTCCACCTCAGGGTCCGTTTTCTGAATACTGTCAATTGTTTTTACGACGAGCTTTTTTGCAACCTCCCATTTATTGGTATTGTTCCAGGGATCCACCATACTTCCCGATCCGTCGAGGAGAATGAGAATGCGCTTCGCCGAACCGGCAGGTTTGGTTTGCCCAAACCCGGACAGTGCAGAGATCACCAATAGAAAAAGTAAAAATCCCCTCATACTTGTTGTGCTGCCCTTAAAACGAATGGCCGCAGGTAAAGATTGCAACACAAATTAACAAAAATGCTGCCGTGCTCGCACGCGAATCGCTATCAGTTAGCCAACATGCCCGCCGGCCGGGTGTATAGTTTTGTTGTCGGCAGTTGCTGAAGGTCGAAATTAACCGGTGATCACAATTTTCCTGACGGCAATTTGTGTTCCTGCTCTCAGGATTCCGAAATAAGTGCCCGGGCTGACATTTGTGACGATGGCAGATTCTGTATTATCGAGGTTTCTGCTGATAATTAATTTACCGTTGCTGTCGATGAGGCGGAATTCGCTGCTGCCGACTAACTGCTGATCAATTTTAATATGCACCACATTGCCCGCTGCATACATAATTACATCCGGCATCAAGCCTGCGGCATCTATCCCCACAGGAAAATTCAGGATCACCTGGTTGGAAGGTGCGGATAATGAATCGCCAAGT
>CAYTFT010000194.1:0-5597 GCA_964437155.1 uncultured Chitinophagales bacterium
TTTTATATTCCTCCACCTCTTCTTTCGAGCGGTATTTTGCAGGGTCACTCATGGAATGTCCCCTGTACCGATATGTTCTAATTTCGAGGAAGGTAGGACCTTCACCGTTGCGTGCTTTCTCCACAGCTTCATAAATTGCTGCATGCACTGTTTCGGGCTGCATTCCATCCACCGGATACGAGGGCATATCATACGCAAGTCCGATTTTATACATATCCATCTGGTTCGTCGTGCGCTCCAGTGATGTACCCATTGCGTAACCGTTGTTTTCGCAAATGAACACTACGGGAATTTTCCACAGCATCGCCATATTGAATGTTTCGTGCAAGGAGCCCTGTCTGACGGCTCCGTCGCCGAAGTAACAGAGACAAACATTATCTGTTCCTTTATATTGCTCGGCGAAACCGATTCCGGCACCCATCGGGATCTGCGCGCCAACAATGCCGTGTCCGCCAAAAAAATAATGTTCTTTCGAAAAGAAATGCATCGATCCGCCTTTTCCTTTTGTGCAACCTGTCACCTTCCCGAATAATTCAGCCATGGCTGCATTGCAGGAAATGCCTTTTGCGATGGCAAGACCGTGATCGCGGTAAGCGGTTATGATCGGATCCTCATGTCTGATTGCGCTGATAGTTCCCGCAGCAACGGCCTCCTGACCAATATATAAATGACAGAATCCGCGAATTTTCTGCTGCCCGTATAATTGTCCTGCCTTTTCCTCAAAGCGCCGCATTTTCAGCATCAGTTCGTACCAGTGGAGGTAGGTTTCTTTTGTTATTTTTGAGCGATCCATTTATACCTGACGAAAATCGAACCTGCCGGGTAATTCCGGCAGACAGGCGGCAAAATTAAGAAAAGAGGGTTACAATCAAAACTGGCAGTGTTTCTAAGGCGAATCGATATCTACAATTACAAGAATTACAGCCAGGCCACAGCGGAGTTCCGGTATAAGTTCAACCTGATCAACGGCTTTAATGGTTCGGGTAAAACGAACCTGATCGACGCCATTCATTATCTCTGCCTTTGCAAAAGCTATTTCACCCGTTCCGATGCCGATATTGTAAGACATGGCGAAACTTCGTTCCGGCTGGAAGGGAATTTTGCCCTCGAAGAGACGGAGACATCCATTGTATGTAAATTTTATAATCCCAAAAAGGAATTCCAGCGCGATGGGCTCACATATGAAAGGCTGAGCGACCATATCGGTTTATTGCCCGTGGTGATGATAGCTCCCGATGATATTGAAATGATCAACGACGGGCCCGAAGTGCGGCGCCGGTTTATCGATACCGCAATATCGCAGGTGAATCATCCCTATCTGCAAAAACTCATTCAATATAATAAGGTATTGCAACAGCGCAACACGCTGCTGAAACAGGCATCCCTTTCGGGAGGCCACGATGCCACCCTGCTGCATGTGCTGAACAGTCAGCTAGCGCCTTTGGGTGATTTTCTTTATCAGGAACGGAAAAATTATCTGGAAGCATTTATTCCTGCCTTTACAGAAATTTATACTGCAATGGCAGGGGATACCGAGGGGGCCGGTATCCGTTATATTTCTCAACTGGAGGACCAAAGCCATCTCCATCTGCTCATGAACAGTTTGCGTGAAGACCTGGAAGCACAGCGCACGGGTGCGGGGATACATAAGGATGATATATTGTTATTACTGAATGAGTTCCCGGTGCGGGACACGGGGAGTCAGGGGCAGATAAAGTCTTATCTCATCGCAATGAAACTTGCCCAGTTCAAAATCATGCGGTCGGCAACCGGGAAAACGCCGGTTTTATTGCTGGATGATGTATTTGAAAAGCTGGATAAAAAGCGCCTCCGGGTATTGTTCGGTTTATTACAAACGGATGATTTTACACAGATTTTTATTACCGACGCCGACGAACACCGCAGCGTGGAATTCTTCGAGGAAAATGTGGAATTATTCGGACATTTTCATGTTACCGAAAATAATATTCAGTAAATTTAGGGTATGAAGAAAGACAACCAGCAGGGGATCAGGGATGTGATGAAACAACTCTTCAAAAGTTATCATCTCGATGAAAAAATGCACGAGGTGCAGATAAAAGAATTGTGGGAAAAGATCATGGGGAAAAGTATTAAGAATTATACTACCGGCATTTTTTTACGCAAAGGCAATCTAACCATCACTATTGATTCTGCACCGCTGCGGCAGGACCTGCAGTTTACAAAAGCAGATATTATTAAAAGGGTAAATGAGGAATTAGGTGAACGTGTGGTGCATGAAGTAACGATCCGATGAATTACATGCATAAAATTATTTTCCTGATTCTTTCAATTTTCATCTCATGTGCCATCAGGGCGCAGATGCTGGAACACAGGCTGACCGGCTGCTGGAAGGTAGTGCAATATGTGCACGAGGCCGACACTTTCCGGTTTGAAACCTATTGGGACATGTACAATTTTTCTCCGTACGGAACCTTTAAAATGCTGCAAAGCAATCTGGGTAATGAAGTAACAACCGATACCGTTACACATTTTCTTCAATCCGGTAAGTACAGTGAAAGGGACAGTATTTTAAAATTCTCGCATGTTAAGGAATATCAGAAGAGTGACGGGTATTTTCTTTTCCGCAATGAAAACAGGATCGCTGTGTTGAATGATTCATTGTTGCAGTTTGAAATTCAATACAGCGACACGGACATTTACCGGGTGGATTACAAACCAGTTTCACAGGAGGAATGGGAGCATACTTTCAGCCATAAAACCGGTGTTTGGATAATACCGGCAGAAAATTATTCGGCACAGGATTTCCATCTCGAAAACAGCCTGCATCCGAACCGGCGTAAAAAGATCGCAGGGAATTATTCGCTCACCTTTAATTTTATCCGGATTGCACCGTCGCCGGATTCCATTCAGGCAAATATTCAATGGCTGGGGATGGTAAAGGATGTAAATGATTCATCAATCACAATGAGCGTTTATAATGAAACAACAGAATATTATGATTCTTTAAAAAATGCATTCATCAGCTATTCAACCGAATATGATATCGGTAACCCGCTGGTGAAAACGGCTCCGCTTTCTGGTGCCGAAATTGCATTTACACCGCCCGGTGCTCAGGTTGTAAATGGGATCGGCAGTGGAATTTTCACAACATCGATCCTGACTGCTTTGGTAATCGCACCGCTGGCAAGTATTCAGTATAAACAGGGCGGGTTCAATGAAAAATTATATTTGAACATGGCCGGTTATAGCCTGGGGACGGCTTTGGTGATGGTGCCCGTGATTTTACCTACAATGGAAAAAACCTATGCTGTCACCACAAAGTCCGGTATAAAATCAAAACGGCACTGGCGTGTTGTTTACTGAGGAATGCCAGGGCAAACATGTATATGTTTGCTTAATGTTGATTGACAGAAAAAGGAGAAAAAATCATATGCTAATGGCGTTAAATGCGTTATATTAGCACAATATTAAAACGACAACGGAAATGGAACAGCTTCTCATTCAACCCATGGTGCAGGATTACACACAGTATACGCCCGAACATTTTAAGGTTTGGGAGATATTATTTGACCGCCAGATGGCATTATTGCAGGATCGTGCCGCAGGGGTTTTTATGCAGGGGATTGATGCCATTCATTTTACTGCCGACCGGATTCCGAAATTCGATGAATTTAATATCCGTCTTGAAACACTCACCGGCTGGAACGCCGTGGTTGTTCCCGGGCTCATCGACAACAAGCCCTTCTTTGAATTACTGAAGAACAGAAAATTCCCTGCATCCACCTGGCTGCGTTCAATGGAACAACTGGATTACCTCGAAGAGCCGGATATGTTTCATGATGTATTCGCCCATTTACCATTGCTTACGAATAAAACCTACTGCGCTTATTTATACGGATTGAGCAAGATTGCATTGAGTTATATTGATAATCCGGTTGCGGTGGAACTGATCTCCAGAATTTACTGGTATACAATAGAATTCGGACTCATCCGCGATAACGGATTGCTGCGCATTTACGGTTCCGGAATTTTATCTTCCCAGGGCGAAAGTATTTATTGCCTTAAATCCGGAATCCCGTCCAAGCGACTCGATTATGATGTGGAAACAATTCTGGATACTCCTTATATTAAAGATAAATTCCAGTCTGTTTATTTTGTTATAGACAGTTGTCTGGAATTGTTCGAGAGTCTGCCGTATATCGAACAAGGCATTGCGAAAAGACTGGAACATCCTGATTTATTTGTGCCCGGTGCATAACGAATTGCATACCGGTACAATATTTTTCTGCTGATTTACGTATTTACTGCATCGAAGAGATCTACACTTTAGTTGCATAATATTTTAGACAAACGGAAACAGGCGTGGGTATTATGTATGCCGCTCCGTTGAGACGTCTGACTTATACATTTACCTTTGCTTACATTACATTAAGTATATTTTATAATTAAAAAACATCCGTTCAAATGGAGCTTGTAACGATTCTGCAGATCACCCAACCAATTTCCGGTTCACCGGCTGTTACTTCACCGGTAACACCCTCCGATGATAAATTAGCATTATTCGAATTGCTGCTGAAAGGCGGACCGATCATGATCCCGATCGCGGTATTATTAGCGGTGACAATTTATTTATGGATCTATAAGGCAATTTCCATCAGTCAGGCTGCAAAGATCGACGAGCGTATGATCCCGTCCATTAAGGATCAGCTTATGAATGGAAATGTACAATCGGCTGAATCATACGTAAAAGGCGTGAACACGGCGCAGGCACGTGTAATGGAATCCGGCCTCGGAACGCTCGGTCGAAGCATGCGTGAAATTGAATCCAACCTCGAAACGGCAGCGAATATTGAGATCATGCAGATGGAAAAACATCTGGGATATATGGGAATTATCGCCGGTATTGCGCCGATGCTCGGATTTATCGGTACCATCGCCGGGGTAATTAAAATCTTCTACAATATTTCCGTTTCCAATGATATTTCTATCAGTATTATTTCTTCCGGATTATATGAGAAAATGATCACATCCGGATCCGGTTTGCTCACCGGGATTATAGCTTATGGCGGTTATCATTTGCTGAATATGAAGATCGACCGTTTATCGCTGAAATTACAGAAGTCGAGTTTCGATTTTATCCGAATCATCAATAAAGCCGAATAATGAAAATTGGAAGAAGAAGGCATTTTGAAGCGGAAGTATTTTCCGCATCGATGAACGACATCATGTTTTTCCTGATGTTGTTCTTTCTTATCATTTCCACACTCGCAAATCCGAATGTGATAAAGGTTTTATTGCCGCAGGCGGATAATGTTTCTACTACATATAACAAGCAGGACGTTTCCCTTACGATCACCGCCGATAAACAATATTTTCTCAACGATAAAGCGGTGCCCTTCGAACAACTTGAACACGATCTTGTAACTGCAACTTTCGGTTCAACCGATAAAATTGTCGTCCTCCGCGCCGATGCCACACTCACCATTCAGGATCTCGTAGATGTATTACAGATCGGCGCAAAAAATGATCTGCATATTGTGATGTCGACGGCGAAAGGGGGAGGTTGAGGAGCTAATGTGCTGATGTGCTGATGTGCTAATGTGCTGATGTGCTGA
>CAYTFT010000195.1:0-5596 GCA_964437155.1 uncultured Chitinophagales bacterium
TACTTATAAAGACACCGAAGGAGGCAAAACCTGAAGAAATAGCAAAAGCGAAAGCAAAAGCAGATAGTTTGTATACGCTTATAAAAGGAGGTGCATCCTTTGAAGACCTGGCGAAAACGAATTCCGATGATAAAATGAGCGCGGCCAACGGCGGTAAACTGGAGCCATTCGGAACAGGTAAAATGGTACTTCCTTTTCAGGAAGCAGCCTTTGCATTGAAAAATCCCGGAGACGTGTCCATGCCTGTTCAAACTACATTTGGATGGCATATTCTCAAACTCGTGGAGAAAAAACCATTGAGTTCTTTTGATGAAATGAAGGATGATCTTAAATCAAAAGTGGAACGCTCACCTGAATATAAAGACCTCCGTACAGAGTTTGTGGCAGATGTAAAAAAGAAATATGCTTTTACGGAAAATAAAGAAGCCATAAATGAAATGCTGTTGGTTCTCGACTCCAGTTTTATCAAAAACACATGGCTTATTTCCAAGGCAAACGGCATGAACAAAACCATGTTCACCATCGGCAACAGGTCTTTTACACAACAGGAAATGGCATCTTACATCGAGATCAATCAGCGCAGCACCCGCGATAAGAACATTGAAGAGAAATATAATAAGCTCTACGCTATGGCGCAGGAGCAAATGCTTATTGAATATGACCTTTCTGAGCGGAACACAGATTTCAAACGATTGTTACAGGAATACCGCGACGGGCTTCCGTTATTTGCGATGCTAGAAAAAAAGATCTGGTCCAAAGGTTCAACTGATTCTGTCGGTCTGAAAAATTATTATGAGCAGCACAAAAACGAATATATGTGGGATGAAAGAGTGGATGCAACTATTTACACCTGTAATGATGCAAAATCAGCAAAAGAAGTGCGCAAACTCGCAGGAAAAAATATGTCTGATAAAGATATCATGGCAAAATATAATACCGATTCAACCACTGTAGTTACCATTAAATCTGCTTTATTTCTTGCGGGACAGGACAGCAACGTAGATAAGCTGAATAAAAAGATCGGCATTGGAGAAGATATTCTGAATGCAAACGGCTCGATCACTTTTGTGAAAATAAACAAGGTGATCCCGCCGATGAATAAAACACTTGACGAAGCAAGAGGGTATGTAATTTCAGCGTATCAGGATCAGCTTGAAAAAGAATGGATCACCGAATTACATAAAAAATATCCGGTGGTGATCGATGAAAAGGTATTTAATTCAATGGTAAAGTAAATTGAGGGTAAGCCACCTTATAATAGCAGCAGTATTATGTTCAGCGGTTCTTAGTTGCAAAAAGAATAAACCCGACCGGAACGAAGAACCACTTGCGCGGGTGTACGACAAATATTTGTACATCTCAGATATCAAAGGGCTTACCAACGAAAATACCACTCCGGAAGACAGTGCCCGGATCGTGGACGAATATGTCGATAACTGGATACGGCAGAATCTGATCCTGCATATTGCTGAAGACAATCTTCCTTCTGCACTGGCGAGCATCAATAAGCAGGCGGAGGAGTATAAGGAGAGCCTTATCATTTATGCATACGAACGGCAGTGGCTCTCCGAAAACCTGGATACGATTGTTGCGGAAGATTCATTGCGCAGTTATTTTGACACACATACCCATGATTTTATCCTTAAAAATGATATTTACAAACTTTCCTATGCCGTAACTTCTGCAACCAATAAAACGGCAGATTCCATACAATTCTGGTTTTCAAGAGGTATCGAAAAATACGTTCTGCCCCTGGAGCGTTACTGCGTTGCAAATTGTTCTATGTTCTCCCTTAACCACGATGTATGGCTAAGTGAAAATGATTTGTTTAATTTGCTGCCATATGACATGTATGCCGATGGTAAATTCAGAACAAAGGGCCCGGTCAGTTACCGGGATTCACTGAATAAATATTATGTGAAAGTAGATGATTTTTATATTGCGGGTGACAACGGCCCATACGAATTTTACAGAGAAGGAGTGCGTGATATTATCATCAATAAAAGAAAAATGGAATTGCTGAAGAATACCTATCAGGATATTTATACAGAGGGGTTAAAAAGAAATAATGCAGAAATTATAAAAAAGGAAGAATGAAGAAATTTATTATATACATCGTATTGATATCTGCTGGTTTTGCAGGATCTGCCCAGCCGGTGATCGATAAGATCGTTGCGCAGGTGGGCGATAAAATTATCCTGCTTTCGGAGATCGAATCTTTTTATCAGGATGAATTACAGAAGGGTGATGTGCCCGAGGATTACCGATGCCGGATCATGCAGGAGCTTATTACACAGAAACTCATGCTGATACAGGCTGCAAAAGACAGTATAGAAGTAACAGAAGAGGAAGTGAACAGTAATATTGATAACCGGATCCGTTATTTTATTTCCATGTTCGGTTCGCAGGAGAAGATGGAGGAATTCTACGGGAAATCTGTTCAGGAAATCAAGGAGGAGTTCAGAGATGATGTGCGCAATTTATTATTGATACAGCGCATGCAGGATAAAATATTCGGCGAAATGAGTGTGTCACCCGGCGAGGTGAAAACATTTTTTGGTACCATCCCGCAGGATTCACTTCCTTATATCAATGCAGAGATCGAATATTCTCAGATCGTTATAATTCCGAAGGCAAATGCTGAACAAAAGCAGATCGCAAAGGATAAGGTTGTTGACATCAGGAACCGGATATTGAAAGGGGAAGATTTCTGCAAACTCGCGAGCATCTATTCACAGGATCCGGGCACAAAAGATAATTGTGGCGATCTGGGATGCAAGACGCGCGAAACCTATGTCACTGCATTTTCCGCTGCCGCCTTTAAATTAAAACCGGGAGAGATCTCCGATGTGGTGGAAACGGAATTCGGATATCATATCATTAAAATGGAAAGCCGCCAGGGAGATAAAGCCTGTCTGCAACATATACTTATTCAGCCACCGGTTACGAACCTCAATTTTGTTGCAGCCAATAAAAAACTCGACAGTGTACGCGCACTCATTCTCACCGGAAAAATATCTTTTTGTGATGCAGCGAAGAAATATTCTGATGATACGGAAACCAATAAAACCTGCGGCATTATGATGAATCCGCAATCAGGAGAACCTTCCTTTGAAATTTCCCAGTTATCACCCGATGATTATTATTCCATCGAAAATCTCAAACCGGGAGAAATGTCGCAGGTGATATCCTTTACCACTGCTGATAACAAAAAAGCGATCCGTATCGTTATGCTCAACAGGCAATCGGAACCGCACGTGATCAACCTGAAAGACGATTACGCTAAATTGCAGAATGCGACCTTATCCAATAAACAAATGCAGATCATGAGCGACTGGCTTATTGAAAAAGCGAAAAAAGAATATATACGGATCGATCCCGCTTTCAGCGATTGCGATTATCTGAATAAACTCATTTCAGCAAAATAAAAAACAGGAAAGATCTGTTCTGCAGAAATAAATCCTATCAATATCTGATAAAAAACCGGCATGAAAGAATTTAAAAATGATGTGGAGGCGATCGATTCACTCGCAGCCGATTACAAAACGTTACAGTCGGAGATCGGCAAAGTGATCATCGGACAAAATGATGTGGTGCAGAAAGTGTTGCTGAGTATTTTCGCCGACGGACATAGCCTGCTGGTGGGCGTTCCGGGCCTCGCCAAAACACTGCTTATCAAAACGATCGCCGATGTGCTGCATCTGTCCTTCAAGCGAATCCAGTTCACGCCCGACCTGATGCCGAGTGATATCACCGGAAGTGAGATCCTGGATGAGAACAGAAGTTTCAAATTCATCAAGGGACCCGTATTCGCAAATATTATTCTTGCGGATGAGATCAACCGGACCCCTCCAAAAACACAGGCTGCTCTGCTCGAGGCAATGCAGGAGAAAAACGTTACCATTGGCGGAAGCTTGCATAGATTAGATCTTCCTTTCTTCGTACTGGCAACGCAAAATCCCATCGAGCAGGAAGGCACCTATCCGCTCCCGGAAGCACAGCTCGACCGCTTTATGTTCAATATCATACTTGATTATCCCGCATTTGATGCTGAAATTGAAGTTGTAAAATCCACCACGGCAGATAAAAAACCGGCACTGAATAAAATAATCGGCGCCGAAGAGATCATCAGTTATCAGCATGTTGTCCGCAGAATTCCGATCGCAGATAATGTGTTGCATTATGCTGTTACCCTGGCTTCAAAAACACGCCCCGAAACCGGTAAGGCCGATCCGAAAGCGAATCAGTATCTGAGCTGGGGTGCAGGACCGCGTGCCTCACAATACCTTGTGCTGGGAGCAAAATGCCATGCAGCGATCAACGGAAAATATTCTCCCGATATTGAAGATGTGAAAGCGGTAGCATTGCCTGTTCTTCGTCACCGCATCGTCCGCAACTACAAAGCGGAAGCAGACGGCGTAGGCGTTGACGACCTCATCAAAGGCATGTTATAATCACCGCAACCTGTTTATTCTTTGCAATGCGTCTCCACGCTGTTTTTGCCTAAGTGAATTATTTTTCCACGGCTCCTGTTGGGTGTAAAATAAATCCTCTTATTATTTAACTAATTTTACACTTTAGTTTACTGTCAGAAACGCATTTGTGAGCGAACTCATCAAGCACGAATGTGGCATTGCCCTCATTCGATTATTAAAACCGCTTTCCTACTACCATGAAAAATATGGTACTCCTCTTTATGGCCTGAATAAATTATATCTCCTGATGGAAAAGGAGCATAACAGGGGGCAGGATGGTGCCGGTATCGCTACAATTAAAATCGATCTTCCGCCCGGTTATAAATATCTCGACCGCAAAAGAAGTATTTCATCTGCTGCCATCAAGGATATTTTTGACGGCATTTTCTCGAACGCCCGCAAGGTCCAGAAAAAAACGCCGGAATTTTACAACGATGTTGACTGGATGAAAAAAAATATGCCGTTCATGGGTGAGGTCCTTATGGGACATCTCCGTTACGGTACGTATGGAAGAAATGATATCGACAGCTGCCATCCCTTTGTACGGGAAAATAACTGGATGACAAGAAATCTGGTAATGGCCGGAAATTTCAATATGGTGAACAATGATGAATTGTTTCAGCAACTGATCGAACTCGGGCAGCATCCCACACAATTTGTTGACACCGTTACCGTGATGGAAAAAATCGGACATTTTCTCGATGATGAAGTACAACGGTTATTTGATGAGCGCAAAGAATATCACGACAATAAAACATTATCGCATTTAATAGCCAGCGACCTCGATGTGCAGCGTATTCTTGCTCGTGCATCGAAAGATTTTGAGGGTGGCTATGCAATGACCGGCATGTTTGGCCATGGCGATGCATTTGTGTTGCGCGACCCAAACGGCATCAGGCCCTTGTATTATTTTCACGATGATGAAGTGGTTGTAGCAGCCAGTGAGCGCCCTGCGATTATGACGACATTCAACGTTGCATTTGATCAGGTAAAAGAGCTGACACCCGGCCATGCCCTCATTATTAAAAAGAAAGGAACGGTTAAGGAATTAATGTGCCGTCCGCAAAGTGAAAGGCGCTCCTGCAGTTTTGAGCGCATTTATTTTTCGCGGGGAAATGATA
>CAYTFT010000196.1:0-5588 GCA_964437155.1 uncultured Chitinophagales bacterium
AATCCGATGAGTAGTTTTGCCGCGCGCGGATATTTTTGTTCGGTTTGCGATAGCTACATTAACATAACGCAATACATTATGGGCAATATAAAATCTGCTGAAACGCAATGGAATCAACTGTTTTAGTGTCTCGTGCATGAGTGCTAACGATGCGCATATATCATCAGTCAGTATCACTCAACATCGAAATTTTGTGTATTCATTTACAACGTTTCGCCCAGCCATTTATAAAATTCGCGCTGCCATGCAAGTCCGTTATGACATTTCAACACCCAGTGATTTTCATCCGGCAAGTACACAAACCGCGATTTGATACCACGTAACTGTGCTGCCTGAAACGCCTGAAATGCCTGATCCTCTGTAGTGCGATAATCCTTTCCGCCCTGGAAGATCAAAATGGGCGTGTTCCAGTACTGGACATAATTGATCGGGTTGAAAGTCTGATAGCTTTTATCCTGAATGCCTTTTTCCCAGTACGGACCGCCGAGATCCCAGGTAGCGAACCACATTTCATCTGTAGTACCATAGAAGGAATTCAAATTGAAAAGTCCGTCATGGGCAATGAAAGATTTGAATCTGCCATTGTGTATTCCGGCCATCATATATACGCTGTAACCACCATAACTGGCGCCGACAGCCCCACATCTTGCCGTATCAACATAAGGGAGCGTTTTTGCGTAATCAATAGCGCTGAAATAATCGGAGATCGGTTGTCCGCCCCAATCCTTGCTGATCGCCTCATTCCATTCAACACCATGCCCGGGCATTCCACGTCGGTTCGGGGCCACAACAATATATCCGTTTGCCGCCATCAGCTGGAAATTCCACCGGAAGGAATAAAACTGCGTCAGGGCGCTTTGCGGTCCGCCCTGGCAATATAATAAGGTTGGATATTTCTTATTCGGATCAAAATCGGGAGGATAAATAAACCAAACGAGCATTTCCTTGCCATCGGAGGTTTTCACCATTTTGCGCTCAGTTTTGCTCATGCCGATCTTTGCGTAGGTATCCTGATTTACCGTGGTAACAGGATCCATTTTACCGGAGGCAATATTCACCCGGAAGACCTCTGTGGCATGGTTCATATCGGTACGGGTGACGATAAGATTGTCATTGGTTTCGCCCACCATACCCGTAATATCAAAATCGCCGGATGTGATCTTTCTGACAGGGTTTTTAACTCTCCCGCCGGCATCCGGCTGCATAAAAACGGCTTCAACATTCAACGCATACAGCTGAATGGTACCGTCAACCGGAGCGGTAAAATAAATGTAGTTCCCATCGTTACTCCAGCGAACAGACTCAACAGATTCATCGAAGGAGGCAGTTGCATCCACCCGTTTATCAGATTTCTTATCCAGAATGAAGAGCCGGTTTTTATCCGCTTCGAAACCATCGCGCTCCATGCTTAACCATGCAAGCCGGGAGCCATCAGGTGAAATATTCGGGTTGGTGTCGTAACCCATCATGCCGGTGGTGAGATTTTGTGTTTTACCTGTTTCCAGGTTGTAGTTAAAAATATCGGTGTTTGTACTTGTGGTATAATCGGTACCATTTTTCTGCTTCGTCACATAAATAATATGCTTTCCGTCGGGATGCCAGATCATATCTTCGATACCACCGAACGGCATTTGCGGACTATCGAAGGAAAGTCCCTGCATGATATCCTTTTCATTGGTAATGGCGCCGTTATTCCAGTCGGCATAAAAAATATGGCTAAAGGCGCCATCTTCCCATGTGTCCCAATGCCTGTAATTCAGGCTATTTATTACCCTTGCCGTTGCATTGGGCAGATCCGGATATATTTCAGAAGCAAGTATATTTTCCATTTTAACATCCTTCGAAAACATAATATGTTTACCATCGGGAGAAATTCTGACATTATTCAAACCATCCGTATAATTTGTCAATTGAGTAGCGCCTGAACCATCCCACTCAGCCTGCCAGATCTGACCCTGATACATAAATCCCATTTTACCCCCCGGCAGATTCATCACACCGTACTCCCCTCCTTTAGTAGATGTGATCTGCGCGGCGTTTCCGCCTGCAACAGGAACCGAATATAAATTCCGTTCTGAGGTTCCGGTAACAAGATCATAATAGGAAACTCCGTATATCACATTTTTGCCATCCGGCGTGATTGATTCGGCCCCTACCCTTCCGAGGCTCCATAATAATTCAGGAGTCATTACATTTTGTGCAAGTGTAATTCCGGTGATAAATAATACCGCGAGGGTGATGCCAGCTCTTTTCATCTGATTTATTTTGCTGCGAAGATACAAACCAAAAAATGATGGTAATCAGAACAAAATCGGAGCATGTCCCAATGGTATTTGCCAGATATATGCAAATACACCGAATAACGGATAGAGTATTCGCCTGACAATAAATTTCAGGGGACGCCGGGGAATTTTGATGCCTGCCGATTCAAAGAGATACGCATAAAAAGTCATTTCATTTTCTTCCGGCAAGGCATGTTTTGCATTCACAATACAACGGTTCAACAGGAGGAACTGGAGCATCACCAATGCATAGGCAGCAGCCATGAGATACCACGAAAAAAGAAAGGGCCCTGCCCAAGCAAGTAAAGTGATTAAAAAATGCACCAGGAACCATTTCCCCGTATGCGAGGGATTTGTATGCGTATTTTGTTCCATCGAATAAAAATAACAATTCAAAATTAAATCCGGTTATTTCTTTCCCATTATAAAAAATCATCGCTTCGCAATTAGCGGAAAATGATATTTTTGATGCATTAATTCTTCTTGCAGCAATGGAATATATCAAACATTTATCCAAAGACAAGCATCTGAAAAAACTGATACCATCTGCCGGAATCGAACAATTAAAGCAGGAAAAAAATATCTGCCTGTATTTATGTTACAGTATTATGAGTCAGCAGCTTTCTACAAAAGTTGCCACCGTTTTTCATAAACGGTTTGATGCGCTGTTTGGAAAAGGAGGTCCCACTGCGGAAAAAATTATGCAGACACCTTTCGAAATGCTGCGTTCTATCGGATTATCCAATGCCAAAGCGCGATACATTTTAAATGTGGCGGAATTTGAATTAACACATGGGATGTCGCTGCGGAAATTAAATAAAATGTCGGATGATGAAGTGATCAGTTATCTTACACAAATTAAAGGTGTCGGAAAATGGACAGTAGAAATGTTGCTGATGTTTGCATTGGGCCGTGCCGATGTTTTTTCTGCAGATGACCTGGGCATTCAGCAGTCAATGATCAACTTGTATGCATTACCGGCGGGAAATAAAAAACAATTAAAACAGGATATGCATGCAATTGCGGCGCGATGGTCGCCATACCGAACCTATGCATGTCTTTTGCTTTGGCGATCAAGGGATTTGAAATAAATATTTATTCTTCAATCTGCATCTCAAAATGTCTGTTGTAAGGCTTTTTTATGCCGGGAGAACAAGGATTAATAAGAAATGCCGGCATTGCTGCCGGCATTCATTCAAAACCCATGAAACATTACACTAACTAAACGTGCAATGACTTTTTTACAAAGCCCCTGCAACCATCTTTACTTTGAATTTCACCTGTAAGGTAAAATCCAATGGAGTATCATTTACTGAACCCCGTATAAATAGCATTGCCCTATGTGGTTCATTTTTGATGAGGTCACAGAATTTATCCATTGCCATTCCATCACATGGGACTTCCGTCTCATTAAATGCCTCGCATAATAAAACATCCTCTATTTCTGTCATTACTGAACAATTCATCCCGGATGCATCTCCCACTTCGAGAGAACAATGTTCTATCCGTTGCGTGGAGCTGCCGTTAAAATCTGTGATGTAATAGCTGACCTCTTCCACCTCGAGCGATTTTATATTCGATGCATATTTGTTAATCACATCACTTGCTGAAAGTGCATCCAGTTCCTGACCGATATCAAAATCGGCAGCATTGCCCACCACAGGTATGGAAGTTTCCAGATAAAATTCTTCTGTTACATCCAGCAGCCCTTTTTTACAGGCGCTGATAAAAACCATTGCGAAAATGAGGATGAGCGGAAATATTCTACTGCGCATATTTCAGATTTAATTTGCTTCGGTACTGAACACAAAGTACGCAGGGAACCTGTTTTTATTTGGTGATATAAATTACACCCGAAGGTGATAATTACATTCAAAACAACACTTTCTTAAAATAAAAAAAACCGCCTTGTCGGCGGTTTTCCATATCTTAAACTTTACAGGTTTAATTTACAATGTTGCGTTCCCCTGTTTTTTATTACTCATGCATTTGGAAGGCGGGCAATCGGGAGTAGCCGGACAATTATTATCAATTTTGATGTTAGCGGTCGCTGACATGGATGACCCATTGCTGTAAGGACATTTTGCAGCCTGTTCGGGCGTGCAATTTGACGGATCACAATGTTCGGGAACTGCACCGGATACAACTTTTTCGATAACAACGGCATTTCCTTCTGCTGTTGAATTACAATCGGAAGTGAAAGCCATAAGGCTGATGCCGGCAGCAAAAACAATTGCGAAAACGGCGATTATCATACGTAGATTCATAGTTAAACTTATTTATCAATAAAGATAACCTTTTTCCCAGCATTGTGCAAATAATACACTTGTGCAAATACTATTTAACGATAATACGGCGGTCAGCCTGCTGCTGTAATCGCCTTCTGCAAACCCTTTCAATTTCGCCCTAATTTGCCGAGATTTGCATAAACTTAAATGTACATGAACATGAGGAAATTATTGATTGTAGTATTTTCTATTGCAGCTTTTGGTGCGCAGGCCCAGGTTGTTAATGAGGTCCCGCAGAAAAAGGAGGACATGATCCGTCAGGTGGACCCGAATTTCAAGGTGCAGGCCGACAGATTCTCCGATATCGGCGTTCTGCGGTATACGATACCGGGCTGGGATAAACTTACATTGAACCAGAAACTGCTGGTGTATTATCTCACAGAGGCGGGGTATGCCGGCAGGGACATGATCTGGGACCAGAATTACAGATATAATATCGCCATCCGGAAGGCATTGGAAAACATCATCAGTACATATGACGGGAACAAACAAAATCCCGACTGGGATGGATTTATGATCTACGCCAAACGGGTGTTTTTCAGCAATGGCATCCATCATCATTATTCCATGGATAAGATCATGCCTTTATGTTCAGAAACATATTTCCGGACATTATTGAATGCAACAAAAACAACACTTTCTGATGAGATCATTAAGGTGATGTATGATAAGGAAACAGATAATAAGAAAGTGACACTTGATCCGCGTGCCGATCTGCTGCTCACTTCAGCGACTAACTTTTATGCTCCCGATGTTACGCAGAAGGATGCCGAGAATTTTTATGCCTCGATGATTGATACGACCGATACAAGAGCCATTTCCTACGGGTTGAATTCTCAACTGGTGAAATCGGCAAAGGGTATGGAGGAAAAAGTTTGGAGCGTAAACGGTATGTACGGGGCTGCTATTAAGGAGGTAGTAAAATGGCTGGAAAAAGCTGTAACTGTGGCTGAAAATCAACCGCAGGCTGATGCGCTGAAATTATTGATCAAATATTATCAGACCGGCGACCTGAAGG
>CAYTFT010000197.1:0-5587 GCA_964437155.1 uncultured Chitinophagales bacterium
AAACCAGTTAAGGTCAACATGCGTATAATTAATGATAGAATTCCGGAAGTCTTCGAAATACGGATGACATAATTTCCATTGATCCGTATAATTTTTCATTGCAGCAAGAAACAGATCATCTCCCAAAACATATTGCAGATTATACAACATTACTGCTGTTTTAAAATACACATGCCGGTATCCGCCGCCATGGCCGAGAGCAGAATTGAACATATCGGAATGCGTATTGAGCGTTGCATCATTCTCCCGCGCGGCGTCATTGAGATACGCCTGATATACTTCACTCATCATGATCTGATCCGGCTTTCTGAATTTAGCAACATATTTATTCTGTTCTTTATATTCCACCCGAATATCTCCATCAATTGCGCGGTAACCCCACGAAGTAATAAATTGCGTGAATCCCTCGTCTAACGAAGCGCGATAGGTTTCATTATTCCCGACCATTCCGAAATACCACATATGTCCCACTTCATGCGCAAGCAAATCGCGGTAACTCGGGTCAAATCCGCCATCGAGCGTCAGCATCGGATATTCCATTCCGTCGCGTGCATCGGCTACGACAATTTTCGGCCAGATATAATCACCGAAATCGCGGCTGTAGGTTTCAATGATTCGACTCGTATAATATGCCGCATTCTGCCAGCCTGCCGCATGTCCTTCCTGCGCAATTGCGATACAGCGCACCTGCTTGCCGCCCACCATTGCAGCGGCTTCCCCGATCCTGTAATTTGGATCTGCCGTGAACGCAAAATCATGCACATTCATCGCAAAATATTTCCATACTTTTCTGTCGCCTTCCACATAGGGGATGATCACAGATGCTTTTTCTTCCCAGGGTTTTGTTGCAAAACGACGGATATCCAGCTGATCGCGCAACGCTTTCGGCAATACCTCACTTTCATTTTCGAGCCAGCCGGTTGCCTCAACGATATAATTACTCGCGAAATTTAATTCCACTTCATAAGTACCATAATCGCCATAAAATTCTTTTCCAAGATGCTGATCGGTATCCCATCCGAATTTTCTGTCATACACACAAATACGCGGATACCAGTGCACACCATCGTACTGATTAAAATCTCCTGATTTAAATTCTTTCATTCTCCTTCGCAAACTGCCATTGTCAAAATATGTTTTAAAAGGAATTTCAAATGTGATGCTTGAACCGGATTTAACAGCTTCCGGCAATACAACTTTTAATACCGTAAAATCCTGTGTAAGTTCTCCATCCTGATTAATTGATCTTCCGTTGATCTTCGTAACAGTAACTTTTTCTACATCCGTACCATGCCCTTCCGCCTCATATTTTCCATATGTTGGTTTTACATCATTCTCTCTGTTCAATGCATCCACATAAGAACCGGGTTGAAAAGCTTCCTGATATAAATGAAAATAAACAAACGGCAGCGCATCCGGTGAATTATTATAATATGTCAGAATTACCTTTCCGTCAATGATATCTGTTTTTTCATCAATGGTTGCCTTGATCGAATAATAAACATCCTGCTGCCAGTACCCGTCATACGGTTTTTTATTTTTCCAGTAATATGGATTCTCTTTACTCTGATATCCGAAAGAAGGACGCTTAAACTGATCGCCGACGATCTGGGAGCTCAAAGGAAATACCAGCAGCATTGCCAGCACCGTGAAAAAAATATTTTGCAGAAGACGCATGTAATTATTTGATTTGTGAAAGAATTGTGCTGTTTGTTTGCACAAATATAAAAAACCTTAAAAACCTTGAACTCCGGGAACCATTACTACATGATGGCCCTGACCCTTATTCCGGGAATCGGGCCTGTCAATGCCAAATCGCTTGTAAGCTATTGTGGCAGCGCAGAAGAAATTTTTCACACTAAAAAACATTTACTGGTGAAAGTGCCGGGCATCGGTGAAACGATTGCCGATGCGATTATCCATCAGAAAGTTTTAGAGCGTGCCGATCAGGAAATGGCATTTATCGAAAAGCACGACATCCGGTGCCTGACTTTTACGGATAAGGAATATCCCGAGCGTTTAAAACAATGTGTTGACTCACCGATAGTATTATATTTTGCAGGAAATGCAGATCTCAATGCTGAAAAGATCATCGGCATTGTGGGCACGCGCAATTCAACCGAGTACGGCAAACATATTTGCGATCAACTGATCGAAGATATTCGTTCGGAAGGTATTTTAGTTGCAAGCGGGCTCGCATATGGAATCGACATAGCGGCACACAAAGCCTGCGTGAAAAAAAATGTCCCGACGGTGGGTGTGCTTGCGCACGGGCTGGACAGGATCTATCCGCATGCACATAAAGAGGTCGCGAAAAAAATGGTGGAGAACGGCGGGCTGCTCACCGAATTTATGTGTGTTACAAATCCCGACCGCCAGAATTTTCCGAAGCGGAACCGCATTGTTGCGGGAATGGTAGATGCACTAATAGTTGTTGAAACCGGGATTAACGGAGGCGCAGTGATCACCGCCCTGCTTGCCGATTCCTATAACCGGGACGTATTTGCATTTCCCGGACAGATCCATGCGCCGGTATCAAAAGGCTGTAATGCACTCATCAAGTCGAACCGCGCTGCATTGATCGAAAATGCACAGGACCTGCTTTCCTTTATGCGATGGACCGAAGCTGACAAACCACAACGCATTCAGCGCCAGTTATTTGTAGAATTAAATCCCGAGGAAGAATCTGTTTACACCTTCATCCGGGAAAAGCATGAAGCCGGGATAGATGAAATTACCCTGAACAATGATCTAACTCCATCTGTGATAGCGGGATGCCTGCTGAATCTTGAATTTCAGGGATTGATCCAGGCGCTGCCGGGGAAAAGATTCATAGCTCGCGACTAAGATATTGTTTATCGGTTCTTAAAAGTGCGTATGTGCTGCAAAAATGGATACCGGTAAACATTCTTCTTTTGCACATATCACGGTGATAAATCTCATCAAATTCCCTCCAGCCTGTCTTATCTTTGCGGCCTAAACAATCGCGTAGAAAAATGAAAGAACAAGGACTGAAAAACCCTTCAGCATCACTCAGCAGCATAGGATTTAATCATACGGGAACTGCATTCTGGAACCTTACACCCGCAGAACTTGCAGAGCAGTCACTGGCACTCAGGATGGCAGTTATGGCAGATTCAGGTGCGCTGGTGGTAGATACAGGGAAATTCAGGGGAAGGGCTCCAAAAGATAAATTCACCGTGAAGGATAGCAAGACGGCTGATACCGTTGACTGGAATAATTTTAATATTCCGGTGGAACCGGATGTTTTCGCGAAACTCTATACAAAGGTGGCACAATATCTAAGCGAAAGAGATATATGGGTGCGTGATAATTATGTATGTGCCGATCCGAAATATCGCCTGAACGTGCGCACGATCAACGAATATCCATGGGGCAATATGTTCTGTAACAATATGTTTCTGCGTCCTTCGGCAGAGGAAATTAAAACAATGGAACCCGACTGGCTGATTTTAAATGCGCCGGGTTTTCAGGCTGATCCTGCCGTCGATGGCACGCGGGAAAAGAATTTCGCCATGATCGATTTTACAAAGCGCATCATTCTAATCGGCGGAACAGGTTATACCGGTGAAATGAAAAAAGGAATTTTCACTGTATTGAATTACTGGCTGCCGCAGGAAAAAGGAGTGCTGAGTATGCATTGTTCTGCAAATGTGGGGAAGGACGATGATGTAGCCGTTTTCTTCGGATTATCCGGAACAGGAAAAACAACGCTCAGCGCTGATCCGGAAAGAAGACTGATCGGTGATGATGAACATGGTTGGACAGAAGATACCGTTTTCAATTTTGAAGGGGGTTGTTATGCGAAATGTGTAAACCTGACACAGGCGAATGAGCCGCAAATATTTAATGCGATTAAATTCGGATCGATACTGGAGAACATTGAATTTTATCCGGGAACACGCACGGTGGATTTTACCAATATCACCAAAACTGAAAATACGCGCGTGAGTTATCCGATCGAATATATTGATAACATTATGACGCCGAGTAAAGGCGGTCTTCCGAAAAATATATTCTTCCTCACCTGTGATGCATTTGGCGTATTGCCTCCGATAAGCAGGCTCACACCGGGACAGGCAATGTATCAGTTCCTCAGCGGTTATACGGCAAAAGTCGCCGGCACTGAAGCAGGTGTTACCGAACCGCAGTTAACTTTTTCTACTTGTTTCGGCGCACCGTTTCTTCCGTTACATCCTACCAAATATGCTGAGATGCTCGGTGAAAAAATGCGCAGGCATAATGTGAATGTATGGCTGGTGAACACGGGCTGGACGGCAGGTCCTTATGGTGTAGGGCACCGCATGAAATTATCGTATACACGGGCTATGATCACCGCAGCATTAAAAGGTGAACTGGATAATGTCAGTTATACCACGCATGAAATATTCGGACTTAAAATGCCGGCCACTTGTCCGAATGTTCCGGATACTATTCTCGATCCGCGCAACACATGGAACGATAAATCAGCCTATGACCAGAAAGCAAATGACCTCGCAGGGCAATTTGTGAAAAATTTTGAAAAATATGCTGCCAGGGCGAGTGCAGAAATTCTCGATGCTGCGCCAAAGGCAACTGCAAAAGCATGAACTAATAAAATTGATCAGGAGGACCCCGCATAATGGCGGGGTTTTCTTATACCAAAAACCCAACGGGATACGTTTGAAAACCATGCACAGATCATCTACCCTTTTCTTTTTTCCGGCAGCATTTATTTTACTCACTGCTTTTGTTTCCATAAAAACGGATCAGGATAAATTGTTACGCAAAGATGGTTTCGTATTTATTCCATCGGGATCAACTATTATAAACGGAGATACTGTTACTATTCAGGGATTTTATATGCTGGATCATGAAGTGACAAATGCGGAATACAGAAAATTTTTAGAAGCAATGCAAACTGCCCATGATTCAGTAACTCTCGCAACAGCAAGAATTGATACGGAGGCATGGCGTTTACCGAATGCCTACATGGAGCCTTTCGTAAATTATTACCATAAACATCCGGCATATGATTCCTATCCTGTTGTAAATATCGGTCAGGACGGCGCACGCGCCTATTGCCATTGGCTGGAAGGACAGTATGCGGCAGAGGGAATTCAGGTGAAAGTGCGTTTGCCGGAAGAAGCGGAATGGATATATGCAGCGAAAGGCGGACACGAAGAAAATATGTATGCATGGGACGGCACAGAATTGCGCAACAGGAAAGGGGCATATCTCGCGAATTTCTGGACAACCGCACAAAGTATGGATGGCAGCATGGTTACAGCTATCTCAAAATCCTATTTCCCAAACGGATATAAACTCTACAATATGTGCGGCAATGTTTCTGAATGGATCAGTCCGGATGCACTTTCCAAAGGCGGCAACTGGCATAGTGAAGAAAAATTTCTCCGCATTGATGCACCGCAGGAATTCGGCAATACCATGAAAGGGAGTCCCTTCATCGGTTTCAGGCCGGTGATTACCCGCAGCTGGAATAAATAGTCTGCTCCGGCCCTTGCATAGTATCTGCCCCGATACCATTCTTTTAAAAACGAGGGGAATCCTTATTTTTAGGATTGAA
>CAYTFT010000198.1:0-5578 GCA_964437155.1 uncultured Chitinophagales bacterium
GTTTTTTCCTGAACGGTTGACTGGATTTGCGGCATCACGGCAGGTTGCTGCATTTGTGGCACCATGATTTGCTGCGTTCCCGCAGTCGGAGCCAAAGCGGTTTTGATCTTTATTCTGAAATCCTGATTTTCGATTGTAAGCTCAGCGATGTTGTTTTTGTTCACCATCCGGATGAGCTCCTGAATTTCTTTAAAGTCCATAGTAGGGTTATTTTACGCGTTCAACATATTCAAATGAGCGGGTATCGATCTTGATCACATCTCCGCTTTCAACAAACATGGGCACCTGAATGGAAGCGCCGGTCTCCAAAGTAGCATTTTTAAATGCATTGGTGGCCGTATTTCCTTTAACGCCAGGTTCTGCAAATGTAACTTCTAAAATGATATGCGGCGGTAATTCGCAGAATAATGGTTTTTCTGTTTCCGCATGAAAAAGAATATCGATCTCCTGGCCTTCTTTGAAAAATTCTTTTCCATCCACCATATCCTCATCCAGGGTTACCTGTTCAAAGGTTTCATTATTCATGAAGTTATATCCGGTATCATCCTTATACAGGAATTGGAAAAGGCGGCGTTCAACCCTTACCGGATTAATACTTGCTCCCGAAGAAAATGTATTTTCAAGCACCTTTCCGGTGGTAAGGCTTCTCAGTTTGGTTCGAACGAAAGCATTCCCTTTTCCGGGCTTAACATGCTGGAAATCAATGATCTGCCAGATGTCGTTATTCATATCGATACAAAGTCCTTTTCTGATATCTGCTGTTGTAGCCATAATTGCTGTGGTTCTGAAATTTAATTTTATTGGTTATTGTTATTTTCGGCAGGCACCGGCGAAGCAGAACCTTTGCCGGAACTTAATAAGCCCATTTGAGTAAAGTGGCTCCCCAGGTAAAACCTCCGCCAAAGGCAGCCAGAACGATATTATCTCCTTTTTTAAGGCGCGGTTCCCATTCCCATAAACAAATAGGAAGTGTTCCGGCCGTAGTATTTCCATATTTTTCAATATTGATCATTACCTTTTCTTTCGGTAATCCCATCCTTTCTGCTGTTGCATCTATGATGCGCAAATTTGCCTGGTGCGGAACCAGCCACGCGATATCATCGGAGCCAAGGTTGTTTCTTTTCATGATCTCCTCAGCAACATCGGCCATATTTTTTACGGCAAATTTGAAAACCGTTTTTCCTTCCTGATATACGGTATGTTCAAATCCGTCGACGGTTTCATGCGAAGCCGGTTTTAAAGAACCGCCTGCTTTCTGATGCAGGTAATGTCTGCCAGATCCGTCTGTTTTCAGAACAGAATCTGCAACCCCATTGCCTTCAAAGTTGGGCTCCAGCATAACTGCACCGGCGCCATCACCAAAAATCACACAGGTTGTGCGGTCATTGTAATTAATGATGGAAGACATTTTATCAGCGCCCACAACTACCACTTTTTTATACATGCCGCTTTCAATGAATTTTGCACCTGTTGTAAGTGCATACAAAAAGCCACTGCAGGCGGCACTGATATCGAAGCTTAAAATGTGATTGCATCCCAGTTTGTCGCAGGCAATATTCGCAGTTGCAGGAAATGGCATATCGGGCGTGGTGGTGGCAACGATCAGCATTTCTATATCTGCAGCCTTATTCCCTGTTTTTTCCAGCAGGCCCTTAACGGCCTCCACTGCCATGTCACTGGTTGCAAGCCCTTCACCTTTCAGGATTCTTCTCTCCCGGATGCCCGTTCTGGTCATGATCCACTCATCGGTGGTATCGACCATTTTTTCGAGTTCCGTATTGGTTAATTTGTACTCAGGTACATAACCATAAACACCGGTAATTGCTGCGAGCATTTTAGGCATTAAGATCGGATTTCAGTCATACCAACATATGATCCGTTCCATCAACAGGAAGGAGGCAGTTGCTATGGAGCAATTGAATTAAGCTTTTTTCTCGATGGCAATTTTACCGCGGTAAGAGCCGCATTCAGGGCATACGCGATGGCGTAAAACTGCTGCGCCACAGTTAGGGCAGCTTGCCACCTGCGGAGTTTCTACACCATGGTGTGTTCTGCGCGTGCGGGTTCTGGTTTTCGAGTGGCGTCGTTTCGGATTTGGCATTGTATTAAGTTTTTAATTTGAATTCAAGTTATTTAATATGTCCCAACGGGGATCTTTTTCATTGTTTACCTCATCATGTGTTCCCAGCAATTTGATGATCTCAGGGTCGCAACCCGGGATTCCGTTCCGGTCGAGGGGATGTGCCCTTTTGATCGGGATCGAGAGATGTACAAATTCATATATCATCTCCGATACATCCAGCACTGATTCACTTTCTGCGATCCAGATCACATCGTCATTATCTGCATCCTCTTCCCTTTTATCGCCAACCTTTACAAACAGGGTATAATTCCCATGGATCGGTAATTCAAAGGGCTGTCCGCACCGGTCGCAATCTGTACCTACACTTCCCGAAACATCAAAATTCAGAACAAAAAGCCGGTCTTTTTTATCAAATGCCAGGTCGATGAAAACCTTGCCTTGCGTGACCTGACTGCCTTCAAAATGTGAAAAGAATGATGCATCCAGCTCGAAATTGAAGTGATGCAATTCCGGTTTCAGGCCCACAAAGGGGATTTGATATTCCCGCATCTCATTCACGTCCACGTCTTTTTAAAAAAGCGAACAAAGGTAGGGAAGTTTTGGCAAGATTCGAAGGGAAAAGCCGGATTAGATGAGAAAAGAGGGCGATTAAATGGAATCTGTCAGAAACGGGATTAGCGGCCGCCCGATATTCTCCATTCAATAATCGGATTCGATCGAGATAAAGGTATCCGGACTGTCGCCGGGAAGGGTGGTGCCGGTGCGGACGAACACCTCAACTTCCCCGTTGGTGAATCTTGCACCTCCGGTGCGCTCATCCGGGCTCTGCGTCCAGCCGTCGCCTGTCGTAAGGCATTGTTCGGTAGCTGCCAATACCTCGGCAAATCCAATATCATCTCCGTCGAACATCTCGGTATAGCTGTTGTCTTTTTTTGACTTATCAAGGAAATCCATACCGAGGATTATCGTTCCTGTTGACATGTTTCGCTGATTTAACCTGACGGAAGATTTAAACGTGACGCCAAGAAAGGAAGAATCCACCCGACTCTGGCGAAATCCCTCGAAATCATTATTGCAACTTGCGGCAAGGCTTTTCAGTTGTGCGCAGTAATCTGTCCCGATTACAGCAATACTTTTCGATTTATTTCTTGCGATCTGCAGATAAATGCCGTTATTGCCGCTCACAAGGATAATTGTCGCTCCTGTCTTTTCCTGCGTGAATAAAACCGAACTGTTGTTTCCGCCTTCCACTTTCACCCACTTAACAGCATCTGCAACAAGACACTGCTCCACCTTTTTATATAAACCCGAAAAATCAGAAGAATTATTACTCACCTGCTGATAAAAATATACCTCTGTTTCCAGTGAATCTCTGTAAACAAATCCTGTATCACCCGACACAAAAGAAAAGTCAGTCCTATAGGCTTTATGCCCATCTACGGTTGTATAGGCAAATTTTTTCTGATCCGTGAAATTCTGCGCAGCAGATTGCACAGCTTTAGCTATTACATTGCAATAATCAACCTGAGAAAATGCATATAAGGGTAAGGTAAGTAAAAGGATTAATCCCGTTTTTTTCATTGGTCAGGTATTTTGGTTAGAAATTATCTTTCACTTTCTACTACGGTTCGTTTTAAAGGATTTTTTGTGCTCTCCAGATATTCCATTCTGTTATGATGAATATCAATCGCTGCAAAAATTGCCTGCAGCATACTATCGGGTGTTGCAAGATTTTTTCCTGCGATATCATATGCTGTTCCGTGATCGGGGGAAGTGCGGATAAAGGGCAGACCGGCGGTAAAATTTATTCCGCTGCCGAAACTGAGCGATTTAAATCCAACCAGTCCCTGATCATGATACATTGCCAAAACAGCATCGAACCTTGTGTAATTACCGGAGCCGAAAAATCCGTCGGCACCGAACGGTCCTACCACGATCATTTTTTTATCCTGTGCTTCTTTGATGGCAGGGATAATGATATTTTTTTCTTCGGTTCCCAGTAAACCATTATCTCCGGAATGCGGGTTTAATGCAAGCACCGCAATGGTGGGATTGAAAATAGCAAAATCCTTTTTGAGTGAATTATATAAAACAGTTATTTTCTTTACGATCTTTTCACGTGTGACAGATTCGGGAATTTCTTTTAATGCAAGATGATTGGTAACGAGCCCGACACGCAGATGTTCATTCATTAACAGCATCACACTTTCAGCATTATTCGCTTTCGCATTAAAATATTCTGTATGCCCGTGAAAATTAAATCCGCTCTGCTGCATATTCATTTTATTGATAGGCGCGGTAACCAGTGCGTCGATCTTTTTTTGCAGCAGATCGGTTGTTGCGGCTTCCAGACTTTTAAACGCTGCTTTGCCTCCGGTTTCTGTGTCCTGCCCCGGTTGTAAAACAATTTCCTCTGTTATACAATTAATAATATTGATCGCTTTAGGTCCGGCCTGCTCAGCAGCGGCACATGTAGTATAGGTGATACCTTCTGCATTGAACATTTTTTTATAAAAAGAAATGATCCTGTTGGAGCCGTAAATTACCGGTGTGCATAGCCCAAGTATGCGTTTATCTTCCAGCGCTTTGATCAGTACTTCGGGACCGATGCCGTTAACATCCCCGAGGGTGAATCCGATCTTCAACTTGTTTTCCATTTACCGGTTTTTTATTGAGGTCAAAAATAATCAATAGACGGGATGAATTATCCTTTGCTGTTAAAACTTATACACGAATTGCAAACGGGACGCCGGTTGGTTTTAAGTGGATGCAGTGATTTATTGATGGTGGAAAATAAAACTGACCGGAAAGAAAATAAATTAATAATGTAAGGTGCGGGATCAATCATAGAATTACGTTCTTTGCAACCGGAATGGGAAATTCCTTTAAACACCAGAAAGCGCTCGGGCAGCATTTTCTGAAAAGTGATGATACTGCCCGTCAGATTGTGGAGGCGCTTCCATCTGATGCATCGGTTGATCTAATCCTCGAGATCGGCCCGGGTCTCGGTATTTTATCCCGACATTTGCTGCAACTGCATAAAACGGTTTACTTCAGTGAGATCGATCCCCGCATCATTCAGTATTTGCAAACCGAGCTCCATGTGCCTGCAGAACATATCATAGAGGGTGATTTTTTAAGGGCGGATCTCTCCCGAATCATGCTCCGGCCATTTTTTATCATCGGCAATTTCCCTTACAATATTTCCTCGCAAATCTTATTTAAAGTGCTGGAAAATAAAGACAAGATACCAGCGGTGGTCGGTATGTTTCAGAAGGAAATGGCAAAACGGGTAGTGGCTCCTCATGGCAATAAAGAATTTGGTGTCATCACCGTGCTGGTGCAGGCATACTACAATTGCAGTTACTTATATGAATTGCCTCCCGAAGCATTTGATCCGCCACCAAAAGTTAATTCGGCGGTCATCAGGAAAGAAAATAAAAAGGAAGATCCGTCCTGCAGTGAAAAAATGTTACGTCAGATTGTCAAGGCAGC
>CAYTFT010000199.1:0-5574 GCA_964437155.1 uncultured Chitinophagales bacterium
CTTGCATTCGCAGCTGTTATCGTGCCTTCCTTTTCAAATGCCGGAGATAACGATGCAACCTTGTCGAATTACACTTTTGTATAATCCTCATCCTCGCTCACAACGATCGGGTCGCCTTTTTTTTGCGGGATAACAACGGGAACCACCTCATTTTTAAATGCGCCGTTTTTCCATGCATTTGCAGCGCGTTTATAGCTTTCAATTGCGTAATTATCCTGGTCCTCGCGTGTAAAATGATACGTTCTTGCACAGGTTTCGCCGCAACTTCCCATATGTTTATTTCCGTATGGATCCCAGAGGCCGTCCTTGATGATTCCATCGATCACCTCGCTGTTTCCCATCTTCGCACCCCAGCGTTCTTTTGCAAGGTAATACGGGACATTGCTCATGCTTTCCATTCCGCCTGCCACAACAATATCACTCAAACCCAGCTGGATAGATTGCGCTCCAACCATAATCGCCTTCATACCGGAAGCGCATACTTTATTGATGGTAGTAGAAGAGGTAGTGTCGGGGAGCCCCGCCGCCAGCATAGCCTGTGTTACAGGTGCCTGTCCGATATTCGCAGCGATCACATTTCCCATATACACTTCCTGCACATCACTCCCCTTGATACCGGCTCTTTCAACAGCCGCCTTGATAACATGGGCGCCAAGTTGCGGTGCCGTAAGGGATGCAAGCCCGCCGCCGAAACTTCCGATCGGGGTGCGGGCAACAGATACTATATATACTTCTCTCATAATCTTTTTTCAATTTCCGGCAAAGATAGAAACTTGGGGTAAACCCATTGATGAGTTAAACCCGCGGCATCCGGATAAAGTTTGGAAAACGGGTGTTTAGTTCTATGACTAACCTTTTGTATCATGTGTATAAAATCCTTACATGTGATTTGGGAAAACGATTTCAATACTTTTAATTTGAAATACCAAACACACACAATGCGACTCTTTCTTAGTTTTTTGAAATGGGCAGGTATTTTATTGCTTGCCCTGATCTCAGGTACCGTAATTTATGTCCTGCTGATGTGGGATAATACCTATGATGCCCCATTGCCCGCGATTAAAGCCGATACTGATTCTACTGTTATTGCCCGCGGTGAATATCTCGTTTATGGACCGATGCATTGCGGCGAATGTCATACTGATTCTGCCGGTTATGCAGCTACGATCCGCGGCGCTCGTGTTCCACTGAGCGGGGGATTCAGGTTCCACCTCCCGTTTGGCGATGTATATTCAAAAAATATTACGAACGATCCTACCAATGGAGTGGGGCGCTATACAGACGGGGAGATCGCAAGAGTGATAAGACACGGTGTTAAACCCGACGGGAAAACACTTATTCCGTTTATGAATTTTCAGGGAATGAGTGATGAGGATCTTACGGCTGTGATCTCGTATCTGCGCACAACCGAACCGATGGAAAAAGCAGTACCGGAAAATGAATGGAATTTTTTCGGAAAATTCGTTCTCACCTTTATCCTCAAACCCAAAGGGCCCACAGGAACCCCTGTGCGATCAATCACGCCCGATACAACTGCTGCCTACGGAGAATATCTTGCAAATAATATAGCGAATTGCAGAAGTTGTCATACGCCACTCGACATGCGCACAGGAAAGGAAATTGGGGAGCCGTTTTCAGGAGGAAATAAAATGGAAAGCGCTACACTGGAACAGAACAGGTTTGTTTATTCGCAAAACCTCACACCCGATGCGGAGACGGGAAAGATCTATGGCTGGTCGCAGGCGGATTTTATTAAACGGTTCAGAGAGGGCAAGCTGATTCCTGAGTCGCCCATGCCCTGGGGACCATTCATGCATTTTACCGATAATGACCTGAAAGCGTTATACAATTATCTGCAAACGTTACCTCCCGTACATAACCAGGTATCAAAGGAAGTGCTCAGAGAGGGCTGATGCAGTCACAACATTCCGGATAAGGATTGCGCATCATAATAAAATCAGAATGATCAGGATGATCGCGAGGATACCCGCCCAACCCAACCTGATATAATCTGCAATTTCAATTTTTGTCCTGGGATCCATATTCGTGTTTCCTGTAATAACGTATAACAGAAAACGCATAACATGCAGGAATGTAATCTTATTGTAAACAACAAAATTCAAATTGTAATCCGGTGCGATATAACTTTAGGTAATTAAGTAGCTTTGAATTTCAGAATGTATAGAAAAGTTGCGATCGGATTTTTGGTATTTATTTGTTGTTGCCTGCAGCCGGTATTTACGCAAAACAATTTTTCCGGTAAAACAGATAGTTTACTGCAGTATCTTTTCGATAACGATCGCTTTTCAGGGTCACTTATGGTTGCGAAAGGGAATAGTGTTGTATACAAAAATCAATACAACGTGCAGCCATTAACAACCGAACGGTATGCCATTGGCTCCGTATCAAAAATATTTACCGCAGTAATTATATATCAGCTCGCGGCAGAAGGTAAATTAAAATTATCGGAACCGCTGAGTGATTTTTTTCCGCGGATTCCGAATGCACATCAGATCACCCTGTATCAGATGCTCGGACATACAAGCGGGATCCATGATATTGTAAACGATGGCGGGTTTGAAGAGATACGCACACAGACTTTTACCAGGGAGCAGATCGTGGAACGTATCAGCGCATTCGAACCGGCATTTAAACCCGGTAAATCGGTGGATTACAGTAATTCAAATTTTATTCTGCTCGGATTTATTATTGAAGATGTTACCGGACAAAATTATGCAGATGCTGTGCACAGCCGCATCACCGAGCCACTGCATTTGCAAAATACTTTTGCTAAAACAGGTGAACAGAAAATGCAAATCGCAGATGCATGTTTTTATTTCAACGGAGCGGACTGGATTGAAATGAAAGACCTGACAGATCCCGGAATAAGTATTGGCGCTGGAAATATTGTATCCTCTCCCGGGGATCTTTGCCATTTTATGCCGGGTATTTTTAATGCAGAGGTGATGCCACAAACCATGCTGGACACAATGTTGCACATTACAGGAAGATCTTACGGGCATGGAATGTTTTATGCGCCCTTTTATGCGCATACCGGATTCGGGCATACCGGGCATATTGATGAATATTATACATCCGTGGTTTATTTTCCGGATGATTCTCTGGCTGTTGCATTATGCCTCAATGGCTTGAATTATGACATGAATGAAATACTCAGTGATGTAATAGCCTGTTATTTTAATATGCCGTTTAATTTTCCTGTGATCAGCAGAGTTGCCCTTTCAGATGCGGCGTTGTCCTCCTTCACCGGGTATTACAGACTTAAATTGCTGCATTGTATTCCGATGGTAAAGATCAGGGTGGATGCGGCAAATGGTGTATTATTTACAGCAACGGCAAAGGATTTTGAACAGGAAAAATTAATTGCCGAACCCATCGGAAACAATACCTTTAAAAATTATTCCTACGATTCGGAGCTCAGTTTTATATATAAAAAAAGCGGAGCAGTTAAGGGCTGCACATTAAGGCAGGGTGACAGGACCTTATATTGCAGAAAATTGCATTAAACGGCTTGCATATTATTTAGGGATGATCACTTCGTCCACTGAATCTCCAGCAAAATTGTATGGTATTTCTGCAAGCGAGTTGAGTTTTTTTGTAATGATGATATTGGCTTTTTTCCCTTTGGCTATGCTCCCTGTTATTCCGGAAATTTCCATTGCGGCAGCGCCATTAATTGTTGCAGCATTAATTGCTTCCTCCGGTGTGAGTTGCATCTGAATACATGCAAGTGCAATAATGAATTGCATATTTCCTGTCGGGCTTGAGCCGGGATTCATATCTGATGCAAGCACGAGTGGTAACCCGGCATCTATTATTTTTCTTCCCGGTGTATAGGGAATCCCGATAAAAAAAGAACAGGCGGGTAATGCAACAGGAAGTGTGTTGCTGTTGCGGAGTGTTTCAATTTCTGCATCGCCCATACATTCGAGATGATCCACACTGACCGCATGATTGCGCACACCTGTTTGAACACCTCCTGAATTCGAAAACTGATTAACATGAATTTTTGGTTTCAGTCCATATTTAGCTGCTGCCTCCAGAATGCGATCAGTTTCTGCATTTGAAAAATAACCTTCCTCGCAAAATACATCACAATAATCGGCGAGGCCCTCACCGGCGATCTCCGGCAACATTTTATCTGTAATGCATCTAATATATCCTTCGTGGTCATTTTTATATTCTTCCGGAAATGCATGTGCGCCCAAAAATGTTGACCTGATAAGCAAGGGATGTTTTTCTTTTAACTGCCGGATCACCCGCAGCATTTTTAATTCACTTTCAGGAGATAATCCGTACCCGCTTTTAATTTCTATTGCACCGGTACCTTTTCTTTTTACTTCCTCGAGTCGCTGCCATGCCCCGTCAAATAATTCTGCTTCCGGCATGCTGCGCAGCTTTTTTACGGAATTTAATATACCGCCACCGGCGGCTGCGATTTCTGTATACGTTTTGCCTTTGATACGCATTGCAAATTCATCCTCTCTGTTCGCTGCAAAAACCAGATGCGTATGCGAATCGCACCAGGCGGGAAGAACCATTTTACCGGAAGCGTTGATGATAGTATCTGAACGGCCGGGGCAATGCTCCATGGATCCGAAATCGGCAATGATGCCGTTTTCGATGAGCAGAAATGCATTATCCACGTGCGGGAGTTCCGCCATGTTCTTTCCTGCTACAGGTTTGCCGTCGGTACTCCCCGTTTGCCAGAGTGTTTTAATATGCGTAATGAGTGTTTGCATCGCTGCTTCTCCGGCAAATATCCGATATCTGCCTGTAACCATGAAAAATGGCTGAATGTCTGTAATTTCGCCGGTATGGCGGGTAATAGTTTCGGGACAATTTTTCGCATCACAACATTTGGTGAATCTCACGGAGCCGGCGTCGGGGTGGTGTTAGATGGTTGTCCTCCCGGAATAACACTGGACATGGAATTTATGCGCAGTGAAATGCTTCGGCGCAGGCCCGGGCAATCAAAGATCACTTCGCAGAGAAATGAAACAGATAATTTTGAAATCCTTTCCGGTGTATTTGCAGGAATAACTACCGGCACGCCGATCGCAATTCTGATCAGAAATGAGGACCAGCGTTCAAAGGATTATGCGCATCTCACGGATGTTTACCGGCCGAGCCATGCTGATTTTACCTACGACGAAAAATATGGTTATCGCGATCATCGCGGAGGCGGAAGAAGCAGCGCACGCGAAACGGCAGCGAGAGTGATCGCCGGCAGTATCGCAAAACAATTCCTGCGAAAATATGGTATCAGCATACAGGCGTATGTGCATTCGGTCGGGGAGATAGCATTAAATAAATTCTACACCGAACTCGATCTTTCCAAAACAGAAAATAACAGCATACGGTGTCCGGATGAAGCTACCGCAGAAAAAATGATCAGTCTGATCAGTGAAGTGAAAAAAAATGGTGACACCGTCGGAGGAACAATTTTTTGTGTGATTCAAAATTGTCCGTCCGGTATCGGCGACCCGGTATTTGATAAATTACATGCAGATCTTGGAAAAGCAATGCTGGGAATAAATGCAGTAAAAGGAT
>CAYTFT010000200.1:0-5557 GCA_964437155.1 uncultured Chitinophagales bacterium
CTGCCAGGTTAATTTACTCTTTTCATTTGTATTGAGTCCGCCCGAAAAATTATAGGTGATACCTTTCGTCACATCTGTAAATTTCCCTTTCAATGGTAATTTATCATTGCGTACAATAACATCAGCATAATATTTATTGATCGCGGAATCCGGATTCGAAAAATAATATTGCAACTGGTCGTAATAAAAACTCGTGCTGATAAGGGAATCATTTAGCAGGGATACAGCGTTATGTTCGCCTTCGTACCGCAGGCCTGTTTTCCAGTTTCCTGCCGCGGGAAATGTGCGGGATAATTCAATTTTCGGGCGAATAAATTGAGAATTGATTGTGTCTGCTTCTGCATGTAAATAACTTCCGCCGGCAAGAAATTCCCATTTCGCTGTATGATAATTTCCGGTGAGCGATTGCCGGAATCCTGTATAATATTCTTCTCGTATAAATGTGGAAGATTGTGCATTTACATCCCAGTGCTTACCGCCGCTGTAGTTCAGCGCAGCATTAGCATAATGTTCGTTTGTTTTTTCTGCAGAAAAAATATTCCAGTCGCGGTTAAATTCTACAGGACGGTAGCGTTCGAGCGGATTAAAAGTCGCACCGGCAATTTCATATTGCAGTGCTCCTGTGAGTTGTCCGCCTGCATTGATCTTTGCAGTATGCTGATAACCACCTTTCCATGCCAATCCTGTATTATCTGCATTGCCGGAATCGGAAAATGTATTTACATCCTTATTGGTAAATGCTATTTCCGAATTAAACAGATCTTTTTCACCTGCTTTATATTCGCCGCCCAATGTGATCATTTGTGATTTTTGCGGCGCCACCAGTAATATTACCGGTTCTGCAGTGCCCTGCGGGATTCCGGCAATTGGCGCCACCCACTGATACACTCTTCCGTTCGCTGTGGTTTCTGCCTGCACATAATTTCCGCCATTCGCACCGAATTCCGTAAAATATAAAACATAGTGCGCCGAATCAGGATGTGTGGAGTAGACAAAAACAGAATCAAATCCGAGTGAGTCGATCATTTTATACATGATACGGGAAGCATCGAATGCAATGGTGTCGATGCCCGGCGCAAATGCATCGTTTATCGAATCACCTGCAGACTCTAATACAGCGCGGTCCTCTGAATCGATCGCCTGGTCGATCGGCTGATTTTTCCCATCCTGTTCAGAATACATATTCATCCGCAATTTTAATTTCTCATCGCCTGAAATAAATTCAGAACCCGAAAATACCAGCGAGCGGAAATAACTTTTATCGGAATATTCAAATTCGATCTGCACCCGTTTGTCCTTCGTTAACAGCTGGTCCGGCATAAAACTGATCTCTCCCGCATTGTAATCAATCACATAATCATTTTCTGCTCCCCGCGTCAATAATTTCCCGTCAATATAAACACGTTCAGATCCTGCAAGAATTATGATAAAGTTTTCTCCGTTGTTGCCTTTCAGTTTATAGGGTCCCTGATTGCCCTCGGTAACGGGAATGTCCTGCCGCGCATAAATACCTTTTGCAACAGCGGCGCTTAATCCTGTATGCAATGTGCCGCTTCCTGCATCAAATCCTCCGGTATAACTTGCTCCCTGTAATTTTTTATAATAATTCATAAAATATCCCTGCGGACGAAATAATTCGAAATCTCCCATAACAAGACTCTGTTCATCTTTCGAAAGTTTGATGAATATTTTATCGAATTCCTGAATCTGTTGCGTATTACCTTCCGGCTGCAGAGGAATATTATTGTCGGTGATATTTGCACTCACTTTTACATCATTCTGCAGCATGCCGTTCATCTGTAAATTAAAACTGGAATTCACTATGATATCCTGATTATTTCCGAAAGTAATTCCACGCGCAAAACTTCCTGAATAATCGAGGCCGCTCACCTGCAGATAGGGCTCACTTTTTTCTGCGCTGATGATATAGGGCGCCAGATTAATATTCGCGCTGTCGAGAGCATCCGGGTCCTTATTAAAATATGTTTTGGAAAGATCGTAAGGGAAAACTTTATAGCGAAGCATCACGATCGTCGCTGTCTGCATATGCAGAGGATAAAAAGTGGCGAGAAAATGATCAATATGATACTGCGACGTATCCAGCACATGCTGCATGCCCGTCGCATCATCTATGTATACAGCAGTTACTGATCCCGGAATAACGCTGAGCGTATCAAACCGGAAAGCATCACCCGATAAAAAAGTAATTTCCCTTTCATTGCTCGATTGTCCGGATGAACGAACAGAGATGGCAATGCATAAAAAGAAAAATGATATACGTGGAATGCTGCGAATGACCTGCCGTTTGACGTACCTGTAAATGTAAGAAGGAAACGGATAAAACAGCGTAAATGGTGTGTTACACCTGTGGTTCCTTATTCAGCCGGATCACCCGGATAAGGTGGAGAAACCGTATCACCGGATACGTGGGATCGATCTCAAACCAACGCACTCCGAAATTCGGACGTGCAAGCAATTTATGGTGGTTGTTATGATAACTTTCACCCATCATTAAAACATCTACCGGCAGAAAATTTTTCGAAGTATCCTCCATTTCGAAATTGCGGTAGCCGTATTTATGCGCAAAATAATTGATGATCGCGCCGTGCACCGGTCCCATGAGGCAGGTTACAGGAAATAATAACCACATCCACCATTGCGTAGCGAACATTAAATAAATTACGAAATATAGGATCCCCCATGCAAGACGCACGAGATATTTACTCGCAAACTGATCGAAACTTCTCCAGCCCGGTAAATTCTGCATGAATTTACCCTCGACTTTTAATTTTCCTGTATTGATATCGGCATAAATTCTTTTTGTCTGCACCATGAGCGGGATCAAACCTTTTGTATAACTCGGAGAATGCGGGTCATTTTCAGTGTCGGTATAGGCATGATGAAGACGGTGCAAAATTCCATAGGCATACGGACTCAGATAAGAAGAGCCTTGTGTGATCCATGTGAACAGATAAAAGAATTTTTCCCAGAAGGGATGCATGCGGAACATACTATGCGCTGCATACCTGTGCAGAAAAAATGTCTGTGCAAAAAGAGATAAATACCAGTGCACAATAAAAAATAGAATCAGAATGCTCATACGGCTGTTAAATAAGGAGGATCCCGTCCCGGAACCGGGTGCAAAATTAAATGTTTACAGGCTTTTTTTTAAATATCCCCGGAGCGGTTTTGTGGTTTCAGGCCATGAAGTGTGGTTCTGCAGGTATCAATCCGGAGCATGCAGGGTAAACAGGGTGATCTCGGGTAAAATGCCCACGCGCCCCGGATAGCCGATCACTCCGAATCCTCTGTTCACATATAAATGCTGGTCGTTCTTTGAATACAATCCCGCCCATTGTTTATAAAAATATTTCACCGGGCTCCATTTGAAATTGAATATTTCAAATCCGAATTGCATGCCGTGTGTATGACCGGAAAACGTAATATCCACTTTTGCCGGGTGGTCGAGTATTTCTGCTTCCCAGTGAGAGGGATCGTGCGATAACAGTAATACGGTAAATGCATCCTGAATGCCGTGCAAGGCATGCTCCAGTTTCCCGTAACTATGAAACCGGCCGCGGGCACTTACATTTTCCACTCCGGCGACAATTATTTTTTCATTTTCGCGCTCGATATGCACGTGCTCATTCAGCAAAAGCCGCCATCCCATTTTACCATGTAAACTTTTCAGCAATTCGAGATTTTCTGTTTTTTGCTGCTGATCGGGCCAGTACATATAATCTCCGTAATCATGATTTCCCAGTATAGAATACACACCGAGTTTTGCTTTTAACTGCGAAAAAATATCGACAAAATCGAGCGCTTCCACCGCAATATTATTTACAAGGTCTCCCGTGAAAAAAATAAGGTCGGGTTCGAGCCGGTTAATTCGATCTACTGCTTTTTGTACTGATTGCAGATCCGATAAACTGCCGGAATGGATGTCGGAGATCTGCACAACTTTCAATCCGTGAAATGCTTTCGGCAGATTTACCGGTTGCACATTTATTTTTCTGATCTTATAATTATAAACGTTGAATAGCGCACCATAGATAAATGCGATCAGTAAACCGCCGGAAATTGCGATCGCTATGGTATCCCAGGTAAGAGATCGTGCAAGTGAAAAATGCAGTTCCGGATTATTGAACAGGATACCGATCCCGTTGAGCCCTGTTTTCACCAGTCGAATAAGATCCTCCGGGATCAGTAATACGCTAATAAAAAATTTTGGCGCGAATAATAAAAAGAAAACGGCCATGAGCAGTTGCCTGGGCACCCGTAATCTTTCCCGTGTTTCAAAATTGAAAAAAAGCACCAGACTTCCGAGAATGAGTGCCGTGGAACTGAAATAAATAAACGGTAATAATGTGCTCGCGGGAAAAACAGTTTTAAAAGCCTGAAATGCATATACTTCTAAAGCGAGGATAAACACAAAGGGCATAATGGTTTTTGAATGCATAATGACGTAACAGTTAATTGGTCAATTAGTTCTGACGATGTCCGGCTGCTTATATTTTGAACTCGCGTAATTTTACCCCATGTTTAATGATCTCCGGGTGATAGAACTGGCAGGTGTGCTTGCCGGACCTTCGGTGGGAATGTTTTTCGCGGAACTGGGTGCTACGGTCCTGAAGATCGAAAATCCCGGGACGGGAGGCGACATCACCCGAACATGGAAATTATCCGTGGAAAATCCATTGGCACCGGCTTCTGCCTATTTTGCTTCTGTGAACTGGGGCAAGCAGCACCTGTTTATCGATTTGGCTACAGAGTCAGGAAAAGAAGAGGTGTATACACTTCTCCGCGATGCGGATATTGTGATCTGCAATTGGAAAAAAGGGGATGCGGAAAAGTTCGGATTACAGTATGAAAAAATCCGGGAGATCAATCCTGCGATCATTTATGCATGTATTACCGGTTTTGGTGATGATGCTGACCGTGTGGCATTTGATATTGTTTTGCAGGCAGAGACTGGATGGATGTATATGAACGGAAATACATCGGGTGCACAGAAAATACCCGTTGCGATTATAGATCTTTTTGCTGCGCATCAATTAAAAGAAGGAATTTTGACAGCTCTTCTCTGCAGAATTAAAACCGGAAAAGGCGCAAAGGTTACGGTTTCCTTATATGATGCCGCGATCGCTTCTCTTGCAAATCAGGCGGCAAATTATCTCACCACAGGAGAAAATCCGCAGCGCATCGGTTCTCTCCATCCGAATATTGCTCCCTATGGCGAAATAATGCGGACAAAGGATGAAAAAGATATCGTTCTCGCAGTGGGCTCTGATCGGCAATTTATTGCATTATGCAAAATGCTTCACCTGGATACTTTACCTGAAGAGGAACGGTTTTCATCAAATGCCGGCAGAGTAAAATATCGCAGTGAATTGTCGGCATTGCTGCAATCTGCTTTTCAATTATTTACCGCAGAAGAAATTATGCAGGCATGTAATGCGCAGCATGTTCCGGCAGGAATAATTAAAGACATCGCAGAGGTATTTCAGGATGTAGCTGCACAAAAATTAATTCTCGGGGATGCGGCGGGAAGAAGAGT
>CAYTFT010000201.1:0-5551 GCA_964437155.1 uncultured Chitinophagales bacterium
AAATTCAGTAATTGCGGACAAACATGTGTGGCACCGGATTATTTGCTGGTGCACAAAAGCATTATGGACCGGCTCATCCATATGATCGTTCAGAATATCGAATCCTATTTCTCCAACGATCTTATCAGGAGTGAAGATTACGGAAGGATCATTAATAAAAATCATACGGAGCGATTAGAGCGCCTTATGCGGGGTGAGAAAATTATTTATGGCGGTGAAACAAATACCGATGCATTATATATTGCTCCTACATTAATTGAAATCACCAAACCTGATACACCTATCTTGCAGGAAGAAATTTTCGGTCCTCTCCTGCCTGTTATTGAATATGAACATCTGGAAGATGCATTGGAAATAATAAAGAAAAATCCCGATCCGCTGGTAATGTATTTATTTTCTAAAAATAAATATCGCATCAGAAAAATCGCAGAAGAAACAAGTTCGGGTGATCTCCTGGTAAATGAAGTGGTACTGCATTTCGGGCAATTACATATGCCCATCGGCGGAAAAGGAACAAGCGGCATTGGAAAATATCAGGGAAAATATTCTTTTGATGAATTTTCTCACCATAAAAGTGAAATGCATAAAAAGTTTTTCCCGGACCTCAGCATCCGATATCCGCCCTATACCGGGAGCAAACTCAAAAAGCTCAGGCTGCTTTTTAAATATTTATTTTCCAGATAAAATGCATTACGCTTCCGGAGATTTACGCACACCAAACAAGCGGGGTGCAATGATCGCGATAACAGCGAGCGCGACTGGATATACCGGAATGAGATAGCGGTAATTCTGAATTGGATGGGTGTACACGCTCATGGCAATATACAGAAATACAAATCCGGCGAGAAACACCATGAGCAAGCCGGGCACGGTATCATGCAATAGTATTTTTCTTTTCATGATTATTCCGCCACAAACAACGATAAATGCTATCAGCATAGCCCAATATAAAATAACACGATAGAGATACAGATTATTGAACAGGTCGGAAGTATTTGTATGACTTTCCGTTTCTATCTGAAAATATTTTTTTGAAGTATCATCCGGTGTATATTTACTTTCATCCCCGAATGGAAATACCTCAAAAACACCACCGATATTCGGCACCATAAAATGTGTAAAATATTGTACCGGATAATGATCCCGGATATAATTCCCGTACCGCTTCCACTGCATACCGGTGTAGATCCATGCGGTATTATACGGGAGACGGCGCTGTTGAATATTGTACATCAGCAATGCTTTGCCGGGGAATTCTTTATCCCACATAAAATCGGTATCCTTGATATGATACCAATTGTAACAGGTATCACTGAAACTGGTCACCAGCTGATGCAAAGCTTTTATTTCCGGATCGGAAATTGTTTCCGGTTTCAGGTCGATATAGGGAATAACTGAAACCGCATTATTCGCTGCCGCCCAGCCGCTGAAACCTGAAAATGTATCGAGATTGAATATTTCCTTCGTGTCTTTTTTTACGGATTGAATGGTGGATACGAGAACAATAACAGGAATAAGCGCCATCACAGAATAATATTTCCATGTTCTGAATTGTGCAAGGATAATAATTGCAGAAATAACCGGATAAAACAATCCGATATATCTTACATTTATTGCGAAATACAAAACAATAAAATGCAGCACAGCAGCAGTTACATTTCTTCTCATGATCATCCAGATCCCTGTGGTGATCCAGATAAGGGACAAGCTGTTGAACAGACTGTCGCTGAGCATCGTATTGGTATTATGCAAAATATCGGGATGCAGGAGCAGGATAACAGATAAAATATAAAATACCGTGTTCTGTAACTGAAAAAAATAGCGGAGAGTGAAAACAAAAGAAATAACCGCGAGATAATTCAACACACATTGCCATATAAATACAAAATGGACGCTGCTGTTCCACCCATGGAAAAAGCGGATAAAATCAGAATATCCCATTGGTCTGTATCCGCCATAAATATTGGTCTCCGCACAAAACACATAATTTCCCGTATCGGCAGTTGTAAAAGGGAACGGGAATAATTTGGCTATCAGAACGGAGGCAAGCAGATAAATGCATGAAAGGATAAGCAATGCGGTCATTTGCGGACGAGCCCGCATATATTGCATGAATCCGGCTCCGGCATCCGGTTGAATCAATTTTTTCTGCATAATCAAATCCTGTGAGCAATATTAGCGGTTTCGTCCCTATTTCCGAAACACATTTCCGTTGATATAACTGAAAACGGACATGCCTACTTTTTCATAACTTCGCAACTTCAATTGAGCTGCATGCAGATTTTAGCCCATCGTATCGCGAACCTGAATGAATCCGCCACCATAAAAATGGCGCAAATGAGCCGTGAATTAAAGCGGCAGGGGAAGGATATTATCGACCTCAGTCTGGGAGAACCTGATTTCAACACGCCCGACTATATCCGCGAAGCAGCAAAACATGCAATCGACGAAGGCTTTTCGCATTATACACCTGTTGCCGGATATCTGGATGTGCGCGAGGCGATATCAGCAAAATTTCAACGTGAGAACGGATTGCACTACAGTGCAGATCAGATCGTAATTTCTACGGGAGCCAAACAATCGATCATTAATGCGGTCTTATGTCTTGTCGATCCGGGAGATGAGGTTATTCTGCCTGCACCTTTCTGGGTGAGTTATTCGGCGATGGTAAAACTCGCTGAAGGTGTAATTGTTGAATTACCTACAACTATTGACAGCGATTTCAAGATCAGCGCCGAACAACTCGACCGGGCGATCACGGGTAAAACAAAACTGATCATGTTCTCCTCTCCCTGTAATCCGACGGGAACTGTTTACACGGCAAAAGAACTGGAAGCACTCGCGCATGTAATCGCGAAACATCCCCATGTATTTGTTATCAGCGATGAAATTTATGAGCATATTAATTTCACTGATAAGCACGAAAGTCTTGCACAATTTGATTTTATTAAGGAACGCGTTATTACCGTAAACGGATTGTCGAAATCGTTTGCGATGACCGGATGGCGCTTAGGATATATCGGTGCGCCGACAGTTATCGCAAAGGCATGTGATAAAATTCAGGGGCAATTTACCTCTGCAACATGCAGCATAACGCAGCGGGCGGCAATTGCAGCATTAAACGGTGACCTCACCAGTGTGCACGAAATGAAAAAAGCCTTTGTCCGCAGGCGCGATCTTGTTTACGATCTCCTGAAAAATATCAAAGGACTTAAATTCAATCTTCCGCAGGGAGCATTTTATTTTTTCCCGGATGTATCTAATTATTTCGGACATACTTACAACGGCACAACCGTGCATAATGCTGATGATCTTGCTCTGTATTTATTACATGAAGGAAATATTTCTGTGGTATCGGGAAGTGCATTCGGAGACAAAAATTGCATCCGGTTCAGTTATGCTACCAGTGATGACAAACTGGTTGAAGCGATGCGACGGATGGAAGGTGCACTTGAGAAATTAATTGGCAACGCATAATTCAAAATATTCTCTGATGCAAACCGAAAAAGAAATCAGGAAATTATTCAGCAGCTTCAACAGGATCAAAGTTGCCATTATGGGCGACCTGATGCTGGATAATTATGTTTTTGGCAGCGTAGACAGGATCTCTCCGGAAGCGCCTGTTCCTGTAGTTTCGGTAAATGCAACAGAATCAAGATGCGGTGGCGCAGCCAATGTTGCGGCGAACATCCGGTCGCTGGGTGCTTCCCCCTATTTATTTTCTGTTATCGGTGATGATCATGACGGGGATATACTGATGCAGCAATTAAAAAAAAGCGGCATTGATACAAAATATCTGTTGCGGACATCTGACAGGATCACGACAACAAAAACACGCATCTTATCAAAGAACCATCAGATCCTCCGCATTGATAAGGAAGACACCCGCGATCTGTCTTCGGCAACAGAGAACAAACTGATCAGATCCTTCACTGCATTTATCGCACAAACAAAACCGGATATTCTGATATTTGAAGATTATAATAAAGGTGTGCTTACGGAAAATTGCATTCAATCGGTTACGCAGATCTGCAAAAAAAATAAAATTGCAATTGCCGTAGACCCTAAGCATAAAAATTTCTTTGCCTATACCGATTGCACATTGTTTAAACCCAATCTGCGTGAGATCAATGACAGCCTTCGGGTGAAGATCGACGCAAAGGACCGCGCTTCACTGCATAAATCAACAGATCTGCTTCAAAAAAAATTACATCAGCAAATCACCATGATCACCCTGGGTGAAAATGGAATGTATGTGCGGGAAGGGAAAAAGACTTTTATGCATGAAGCACATATTCGCAATATATCGGACGTTTCCGGTGCAGGTGATACGGTGATAAGTGTTGCAGCTGTTTGTCTGGCTGCAGGAGCAGAAACCGGACTCCTTACATCAATATCCAATATCGCAGGCGGACTCGTTTGCGAATCGGCCGGCGTTGTTCCTGTTAATAAGGATCAATTATTAAGGGAAGCGCTGCACTTGCTTTGCGGATAATTAATTATTCTGCATGTTAATGTTTAAGCTGATAAGCTTTAATCTGCCGCAAAAAAATAAATGGCTCCGGATTTAATATTTATTTCGAACGGATGGCCTCAACCGGGTCCATACGGGATGCAACCACTGCGGGAATAATACCGGCGAGTATGCCCAGTATTGTTGCGATTGTATTCCCAATGAGAATATTCTGAATGGAAAGCACAAATGTAAAATCCGTAAAAACATTTACGACCAGCACAGCAGCACCTACAAACAGCAGTCCGATAATACAACCAATAAGTGCAAGTATGATCGCTTCAACAAGAAATTCAGTAAGTATCAGATAATTTTTTGCGCCGATAGATTTTTTTATCCCGATAATATTTGTCCGTTCTTTCACACTCACGAACATAATATTGGCGATCCCGAATCCGCCAACAAGAATACTGAAACCACCGATGATAAATCCGACGATATTCAGCATACTGAACATTTCCCCCAGTGCATCGGCAGCAAGTGTTACTTCATTCACTGCAAAATCGTTATCCTCACTGGGGTGTAAATTTCTTGCATTGCGCGTTACAGGATAGATCTCATCTTTTATTGCATCGGCCGAAACGCCGGGTTCGGGGCGCACCTCGATAACAGGATCTATCATCCTGCTGTTCATATCCACTACCCTTCTGATATAATTAAAAGGTATAATGATCGTATTGTCATTTGAAATATCGATGATGCTTTCTCCTTCCTTTTCCAGCAACCCGATGATCTTCATTTTATATTGCCTGTCACCGGAACGCATCCATATATATTTTCCGACAGGGTCAATATTCGGCGGGAATAATTTTTCTGCTACTTCTGCGCCCATGATCGCCACTTCAGACCCTCCCACCGATTCGCCATCGGTAAAATAACGGCCGTCGGCAAAATTCAACGTATATATTTTATCGTAATGTTCGGTGACGCCGCTCTCCTGCACATTCTGCACCGTTTTATCGGTATATTTCACTTCATCACTGTTGAGCCACACTTCCATGGCAACAGCATGTGCACTTTCCAGTTTTTTATCAAGTA
>CAYTFT010000202.1:0-5522 GCA_964437155.1 uncultured Chitinophagales bacterium
AAAAAGTGCAGCGATATCTAACAGAGCACTTAAGGAAATCACCGATTTGCTGGAAAAAAATAAGAAACAATTATTTAATCATATTTCAGCATTCATTAACAAAATACATGTTGCTCCTGATGCTGACGGTATCGACCGCACGTTACAAAGTGCATTTACTATTTTGAAACTGCGATACAATTCAGTTCTTGATCAGCTGGATATTTTTTCTGATGTGCTCAGTCAACGGGCTGAACATGAAACAGGTGTTTGGCTGGCAGGTCTGGATGTATTAGCTGAAGATGGATTACGCTCCGGATCTGAATTTTATGATGCGCCGGCATTGGTAGTCTTTGTTGAAAGGGGCCATGGCGCTGCAATCAGGAGAGCACGAACGCGGTTGCCCGGTGGAGATGAAAATCCTGTCGCAGTTATACAAATACCCCGGGAGAGGCTGGTGGGAAGTGGAATAGCATCCTCATTGATCCACGAAGTGGGACATCAGGCGGCTGAGTTGCTAGATCTCACCCGTTCGTTGCGGTTTGCGCTTCAGCAAAAAATCAATGCCGATCAAAATAGCGTCAATGGCTGGAAATATTTTGAGCGCTGGATTTCTGAAATCATTGCAGATTATTGGTCTGTTGCACATTTAGGAATTTCTGCAACTGTCGGATTAATGGGAGTTGTAACGTTGCCAAAATATTTTCAGTTTCGATTGGATCTTGAAGATCCGCATCCTGCTCCTTATATGCGTGTAATGATCAGTTGTGCATTTGGGAAAAAACTATTTCCAGACTATCAATGGGACAGGCTTTGGAAAATCTGGGAAACATTTTACCCAACGAATCATCTCCAGCAGGAGCAATTGGAAATATTGGAGGCTCTGCAGAAATGTTTACCCGAATTCACGGACCTTGTAAATGAACATCGTCCCGATGCTCTAAACGGCAAACAATTAAGATCGATATTTCCGCTGAGGGAGAGGCAGCCTGAACGATTGCGGATGCTTTATCAGGAAAAAATTCAGTCTCAAAATGAACAATTCCCGGAATCACCTACAATGGTATTTGCCATTTTAGGTCAGGCAAAATCAGATATGTTACTGGACGCTAAAGCAGAAAGTAAACTATTAACTTATCAATTAAAAAAATGGGCTTATAACAGAAATTAATTAATCAATAAAAAAATAACAAAATGGCTAAATCAACGAATTACGGTAAACGTGAAAATCACGAATCCGGTGATTACATCAAAAAAAATCAGGAACGAATCGCCGAAATTCTAGCGACCGGCGTACCTGTAAAACTAAGGGCACCTGAAAATGGTGATGAACTGGAAGAAGTTCAAATATGGGAGGAGATCGACCAATGCAAATTGGACTTCAACAAATACAAGACGTTTGTTGATGACATCTTAAGTTGCAATCCGGGCGAATTTAAAAATCTGAAAAAGGGACCCCGGAAAGATGCTGAAGATTGTTCTGATCAGATTGGTGATGCCCTCTTTTCATCTGCGAATGATAAAAAGACTTTTTTAAATCGCTCATTGCTGACAAGCACACAAGGATATGAGTTGCTGAAATTTGCAACCGACCGGTATTTAAGAAGGTATCTCGGACTCGAGGATGATGATTTGATTACATTGCCCGGGGGAAATACAATTCAACCCTACCAGCAATTAATTCTCGAGCAATTAGATGCACTTACAAACGGCAACAACCAATCAGCAACCGGGTTTTTACGCATGCGTGACAGAGGGTTACGTGTTGAACTCATCTGGAATTATTGGCATGAAGAAGCTATGCTGGTGCAAACCATGCAAGCTATAACAAAACGGTTTCAGAATATCAGATCCAACAATAATGATGTATTGGCTAATCTTGAATTAGATCCGTTACGACCATTAAGTAATATTCTATGGGGATATGTTCAGGATGCACATAACAGACTAACAGTTACCAGGCGAGCTTATGAATATGATCATCATTATGGACTCCGGTTACTGGGAAAAGTATTGCCCAATTTCAACCCAGCTGACAGCAGGTCCAAATTTCTTGAAGCATTTCATAATCTATTGCATAAATGTACTATTTACTTCAATGAGGCTGATGATATGACACGTCGTGCTGATGCGTTTCCATTATTAAATGCATTAAGAGAAGTGCATTTATTATTGACTGAAGGAGCGCATAATCAATTTGGAGATTTGCCGATCACATCACGCGTGGAAATGATGATGGAGCAATGGATGCTCGCACGCCAGGAAATGGCTGAATTCCTTCGTGGAAGAACCATGGTATTATATGATGAACCATGGATGGGAGCCGTTGATGCTATGAAGACTCTGCAGGGCTGGAACAATACCAGTGTTAGTTTCTATAATGACCTTGCAGAATTCGGAGAAGATCTGCTGCTTACTATCAGGCATACACCGTGGACCCGGATAAATGACAGAATTGTTGCCGCAGCATGGGCCAATCGGTACAGGGATATGATCCAGCGATATATTTATAGTTACAGCGCGGTTACCGGCGTCGATCTGTCTGCAGCATTGGTTGCAAACAACCAGGAGCGTGCAATTATGCCCGGCATCCTGATTTATCGGAAAACACAACGCGAGAAATTATATCAACGATAAATTATTCTATCGGGAGGAGACCTTTCCTCCCGATAGTAATACTTCCATGAACATGATAATAGATTGTCATTGCCATGCCGGAAAAGGAGACGGACTCACAGGTCCATGGGATACCAGAGCCGGATTGGGAGAATATATAAAGCAGGCAGATCAATATGGAATTCATAAAACGGTTTTGTTTTCTGCATTTCATTCCAATTATACAATTGCGAATGAAGCTGTTGCAAAGATCGTTTTACGCAACAGGGATCGGTTTTATGGGTTTGCATTTGTGCATGCTGAGCGCGATGCAGGATCGGTTTTTCAACTTGTTAAAACAGCAGTCGAGCAGTATAAATTTTGTGGTATTAAGGTGCACAAATATGATGCACGTATCTCCAGGGAGATTTGTTCTGTTGCGCATCATTTTTCGCTACCGGTTCTGTATGACCCGATGGGAGAAGTGCCAACAATTGAAATGATTGCAAAGGAATATCCGCAAGTCAATTTTATTATCCCTCATCTGAGTACATTCAGTGATGACTGGCGGGCACAACGTGAATTTATTACCGTGCTGGAGCGAAGACCAAATATTTTTTGTGATTTGTCAGGGGTGCGCCGATTTGATGTAATAACTGAAGCGCTGGAAAGAGGCGGCAGCCATAAAATTCTTTTTGGAAGTGACGGCCCCTGGCTGCATCCGGGAGTTGAATTGGAAAAAATCAGGGCATTGCCGCTGGATGAAATGGAAAGAGAAAATATTTTTTCACGCAATTTTTTAAAACTCATTCATTCCTGATGCATCAGAAAATTAATATCAGTTAAAGATCAGACAATTCTGATAAAGCGCATATGCAAAGACGAGTTTCAAGTGCGGCACATAAATCAAGAAGCAATCGGGTATTATACATGCAGAATGCGGAGAATTTTCATCAGTTTGTCTGGCCGGATTTCCGGAATTATTTGGTTTAAATAGTTAAATACATTACGGAGGTCACGGATAATTCAGATTTATTCATCATTCATTTAAAAAATACGAATATGTGTTATAAATGTCAACAACAAAAAATGATGCATGCCAATGTATCTCCATTCGGATATGATCATGCGACCGGGCTTAATCCTGAATTTGGTTCGTGGTTGCCTTCATTTGATCAGTTCAAAGAAAAGGCATCCTCCCTGTTCAATACCGGTAAGGAACTCCTGAAATTAAAATATTTGATTGCAACGGGAAACATCAGTGAAAATAGTTTGACCAACATCTTGTTTTACGACAGACATCCCGAATTGCAGGGAGCTGCCCTCAGCCGTAATCAATATAATTATACTGCGCTCAGCAATGAATGGATACAGATCCGCGATACCGTTGTAAGGCCGCAATTAGGTGTAACGATAACACCGGTTCCGGCCGACCCGAAAGGGACTCCCGTTCAGGCACCGCCTGCCAGTGCTTCCGGAAATGCCGGGGTGCTTTCCCTGCAGAATATTATTAATGCAATGGTAAGAAAGGGTTACACAATTTTTTCGGAACCCGGCAAATTAAATATTGTTGGTGTCCGGTCTTCCAATACTACGCCCAATAAATTTGATGACAGCATCAACGTTTTTTACAAAGACGATGCGGGTAATACTATTTTTAAAAGCTATCCGGCAACCACGGATCCGGGATCGTATTATTTGCAAAATCCGATGAATCCGGCAGGGACTGCCATTGTTAAACCGGGACAATACAAAGATTCCCATCAAATTGGCGTTCACCGCGGCGAATATACTGCTCTTACCCAAAAAGGAACCATAACCGTTTATCGCGATGCGAATAAGGATAATAAATTTGACTTTTTGCCTTCCAGTGCTGTACAGGGTGTTTATGGGATCAACATTCATCGTGCGTCTGCAACAGGCACCTCAACGGATGTTGGGAAATATTCAGCAGGATGTCAGGTGATTGCAAACATTCAGCATTTTAATGAGTTCATGGGATTATGTCAGGCACATAGTAAGTTATATGGGAATTCATTCACCTACACGCTATTGGAACAGAAGGATCTGTATTGAAAATGATTTATTTGTAAGTTAAAAAAATGAAGTGAAAAGGGAACAGGTATTATTTTGTTTTTTCCTTTTTCCAGAATACCTGCAGGGCTCTGAGTGTGACACCCAATTTTTCTGCCGCTTTTGATTTATCGCCACCACAAATTTCGAGAGCAGCAGTTATGGCTTCCTTCATCATTTTATTTTTGAGGTCACGCAGGTTGCTGCCATTCAGAAGTGCATTTTTTGTTTGCTGGGCGGAAAGTGATTGCACAACTGCCGGCGATTGTGCACCTCCCGGTAACATATCACGGGGAATAGCGCCAACAGTTACTTTTCCATTGGAATTGCTGTTGATTGCAAGCCGTTGCACAACTTGTTTTAAATGCCGGATGTTACCCGGATAATCCAGATGCATAAGGTATTTACGCACCAGCGGGTCCAGTGGAGGAGGGGCATTCAATCCTAAAAAGGATTGTAAAAAAAATTGCGCCAATACGGGTATATCTTCCTGCCTGTCATTAAGCGATGGAACCTGAAACTCAAAATCAGAAATACGGTAAAATAAATCCTCGCGGAATTTTCCTTCTTCCACCATTTGACGCAAATTTTTATTGGTAGCACAAACCAGTCTGAAATTTGTTTTCTGCCAGAGATTGCTACCGATCTTTTTGTAGGTTCCCTCCTGGATCACACGCAGTAACTCGGCCTGAAGACGCAATGGCAGATCCCCGATTTCATCTAAAAATAATGTGCCGTTATTAGCGAGAGCAAATGCACCGTCACGGGTTGTAACTGCATTGGTGTAGGATCCGCGTTCATGTCCGAAGAATTCACTTCCGCTCAATTCAGGAACAATGGTTGTGCAATCCACTACGATCAATTCTCTTTTGTTC
>CAYTFT010000203.1:0-5484 GCA_964437155.1 uncultured Chitinophagales bacterium
GGGTATCTCCTCTCTCACTCCACCGGCACCATCATATTTTTCGCAAGTGTAAAATGAAAGGTGGTGCCTTTTCCTTCTTTTGATTCCACCCAGATCTCGCCACCGTGGCGTTCAATTATTTTTTTACAAATGGCAAGTCCGATACCTGTTCCGGTATATTCCTCCAGTGTATGCAGCCGCTGAAAGATCACGAATATCCGCTCGTAATAATCCGGGCTGATGCCGATCCCGTTATCTTTAAATATCAACTCCCATTTATCGCCGCGGTCTTCTACCGAAATAATTATCTCCGGCTTTCTCTTTTTCGCCTTGAATTTTATGGCATTGTCGATCAGGTTTTGAAATACCTGCGTGAGCTGCAGTTTACTTCCATAAATCTCCGGTAATGTTTCCGATAGCACAAGCGCTTCGTTACTTTCAATTTTATCTTTCAATACACGATTCACCGTATTGAAAATTTCGTTGAGGTCGATCTTTTCATAACCGGTATTGAACCTGTTAATCCTGCTGTATTCCAAAAGGTCATGAATCAGATTCTGCATGCGTTTTGCGCCTTCCACCACAAATCCCATAAATTGCTGACCGTCCTCATCGAGTTTATCGCTGTATCGCTTCTCCAGTATCTGAATAAAACTGGTGATGGTACGTAACGGCTCCTGTAAATCGTGCGAGGCAACGTAGGCGAAATGCTCCAGCTCCTGATTGATCTGCACCAATTCCCTGTTCTTTATTTCAAGTGCCTTTTCCGTTTTCTTTTTTCTGTCGATATTTTCAATTATAGCGACAGTTAAAATCGAATCGGGTGTTTTATTCATTGCACTCACTACTGCTTTCGCCCAGAAATAATGTCCGTCTTTTTTAAGATACCGCTTTTCATCCACATACATATTCGATTCATGATTGTAGATCTTCTGCAGTTTCTTTTTTGTTGCCTGGAGGTCGGCAGGATAGATAATATCCAGAACATCCTTATTTATTAATTCGGATTCTGCATATCCCATCATTTCACAAAATGCGGGATTCACATCTACAATAATGCCCGGCGACCTGGTGATGAGGATACCCATCGGCGAACTTTCATAAACCGCCCTGAATTTCTCTTCACTCTCCACAAGTGCGCGTTCGCTTTTTTTCTGGGTATCGATATCCTCACACAATGCCATCACCAGTTCCTGATCGGAAGGGAGATGCACCATTGTGAAAGTAAGTTTAGACCAGGTAACCGAATGATCGCGCCTGATAAAACGGCGCTCGGAATAGGAGCGGTCTATTTTTTTAGTATATAACTGCGTAATAGACTGGAGAGTTGCTGTGCTTTCATCGGGATGCACAATATCCTGCATTTTTAATTTCTGGATCTCTTCCGCACCATATTCAAGCCTGGATAAAAAATTATTATTGGCTTCTACTATATTTCCCTTTTTATCGATCAGGGCAATACCGATACTGGAATTCTGAAATATCGCTCTGAAACGTTCCTCACTTTCCTGAATTTTATCCTGGTATTTTTTGCGTTCATCAAGATCGCGCACCACCGTTACACGCATGGGCTCGTTCCTGTAGAAAATTGTTTTTCCTGCAATTTCAATATTGCATAATGATCCATCCTTTCTGATCGCTTTGGAGGTATAGATATCGGTAATATTTTTCTCCACCACATGCTGCACCTTCGGCCTGTATTCCGGATCAATAAAATCAATATACGGTTTGTTGATTATCTCTTCCTCGTTTTCATATTGCAATATTTTAAGCAGCGCCTTATTCACCATCCTGAATTTACCATCGGTAACAATGCACATACCATCGATCACATTATCAAAAAAGAATTTTAATCTGAATTCATCCTGTTCCGCCTTCATTTGTTCATTTCTGATCTCCGTGGTATCACGGCCGATCACATAAACAAGGCCCTTGATGCGGTCCATGGTTGAATCATACGTGATATAGCGGATGGATTTATCCTTATGAATAATGCGGACATCAAAATTAAATGCTTCGATATTTTTTGTTTTTGCGTCGAGAAGACGCTGCTGACGGGCCGGTGCATCATCGGGATGCACGAGGTCCCAGCCGCCGTTCATGGCAAACAATTCGGCGCGTGAATATCCGGTGATCTTCTCATACGCCTGATTAAAATCCACCACCTTGCCGTCTATGGAAAAGATGAGCATGGCATCGGAGGAAACTCTGAAAAACAACTCGAAGTCGGCTGTCTTTTCAGGGTACGTAATATTTAACGGAGATTTATTCGCCATGGGTGTGTTTCGTTAAGTATGTCCTGAGAACTGTGTTTGTAAAAATAATAAAAATTCATCACGAAACACATCTATTCACCTATGGTAAGCGGTTTCTCTCCCGCCACACCAAATCTCCGCTGAATAAACGGATTAATGAAAACAACAGTCAGTATCAGCAAGGTGCCGATATAAAATCCCGGGTCGATACTTTTCATTTCATGAAAGAAAAAGATCGCCATCAGAATGCCATACACGGGTTCCAGATTGAGCGTGATGGACGCCGTAAACACGCTCAGATGTTGCATACTTCTTAATGACAAAGTGAAGGGAACCACAGTGCACAGAAAAGCAAAAATAATCAGATTGATCCCATCAGCAAGCGATGGAAATAATTGAATATCAGTTCCGGCAGACAGGTAAAACGGCATCACTACTGTGAGCAATAAAAAACCTGTGCCGATTTCTACCAGCGTAATACTCGATGCATCCGCTCTGGTGATCATTCTTTTATTGAGCACTGAAAATAGGGTTGCAAAAAAAGCGGATACCAATCCCATAATTATTCCTGTGGAATATTGACCGGAGAAATGAAAAATGAGATAGATCGCAGGAATTACGATCAGCCCCAGCAACAATTCATGCCAGTTAAATTTCGACCGCAATAATAGCGGTTCCAGGATCGAAACAAAAAAGGAAGTTGTAGCAAGACATGTGAGTGCGACGGAAATATTCGCCGATTTAATGGACCCGTAAAAAGTGATCCAGTGCAGGGTAACAAGTACCCCGATGCCCGTGAGTTGCCACAATGTTTTTTTATCCATTGCCCGGATCTTTTTAATGATGCCCGGAAAAAATGCAAGGATCAGAGCGGTAAGCCCCATACGGTACCATACCAGCACCATCTCCTGCAGGTCGATGATCTTACCGAATACAGCAGTAAATCCCCATAAAAAAACACAGAGATGGTACGTGAGATATGCTTTTCGATATTCGGCCGTCATGAATCGCACAAAATTAATGATTGCCAAAATGGAATTTCACCGGATACAATTTTATTCCGCGTGGAAATTAAAATACCCCGGATATTTATTGGACAGGATACTATTCCGAGAAATAATTTTATCTGCTCATATCATTCCGTTATCGGCAAACGAATAATAATTTTTATCGCCGATAATCAGATGATCGATCACAATTACATCCATCAGCTTCGCCGCTTCCGTTAATTTCCGAGTAAGTGAAATATCCATATCACTGGGTTGCAGGTTTCCGGAAGGATGATTATGCACCAATGCAATAGCAGAACTCAGTTTATGCAATGCATGTTTCAGAATGATCTTCACATCCACCACAGTTCCTGCGATCCCGCCCGAACTGATCTTTTCCTTTTCAATAATGCGGTTCCCTTTATTGAGAAAAAGGACCCAGAATTCTTCATGCGGAAGATCGGAAATTACCGGATAGATCACGTCATAAATATCGCGGCTCGACCGGATCTGCAAGCGCGGCTCGGCATCTTTTTCCTGCCATCGCCTGCCCAGTTCCATTGCGGCAATTATGGAAACTGCCTTTGCTTCGCCGATCCCTTTGAATGTCATAAGGTCGGTCACATGCAATTTTCCCAACCGGTTAAGGTCGTTGCCATGCTGCAATAAAATACGTTGTGAAAGTTCTACAGCTGTTTCGCTGCTGTTGCCGCTGCCGATCAGTATCGCGATCAGCTCGGCGTTGCTCAAACCATGCCTGCCTCTTAACAGGAGCTTCTCCCGCGGGCGGTCTTCCTCTGCGAGGTGTTTGAGCGTAAGATTGTTTTTAAGGAATTCGCTCATGCAATAAAAATAAAAAAACCTGACAGATTTAACTGTCAGGTTTCAATATTTTACGCTGATAAAATTAAGAAGCTTTTGCTTTTTTCATGAGAGCAGACTTCAGGTTGGAAGCCTTGTTCTTATGGATCACATTGCGTTTCGCCAGCTTGTCGATCATGGAAACAACATCCGGAAGCATTTTTTCTGCTTCTTTCGAATCGGTTGTATTCTTTAATTTCTTGATCGCATTACGGGTTGTTTTTCCGTAGTAACGGTTGCTCTCGTTGCGTTTTTCAGCCTGGCGGATCGATTTTTTCGCTGCTTTATGATGTGCCATTCGTTATATTACTTTTAATTTGGGATGCAAATGTAAGCAGAAAGTACCGAATTCCAAAGCCTTCATTTATTTCTCTCAAAACCTGTCAGTTTTGGATCATCTGCAGGAACTCCTCCTCATTGATCACCCTGATGCTGGCAATAGCGCGGGCCTTGTCGAGCTTGGACCCTGCATTTTCGCCTACAACGAGGTAATGCAGGTTTTTGGAAACCGAACCGATCAGCTTGCCCCCGTTGGATTCCACGAGCTCTTTCGCTTCGTCACGCGTGAACCGCGTGAGGGAACCCGTGAACAGAAACGTAAGTCCGTTCAGTTTACCCGAAGCTGCCGCTGCCTTTTCCTGCCGCAGGTTGAGGCCGGCACCCTCGAGCTCCAAAATCATATGCTGATTGCCTTTGTTATGAAAATACTGCATTACACTGTTCGCCACCTTCGGACCGATACCCTCGATCTGTTTCAAACGGTTTTCGTCCCAGTCAAACAGCTCCTTCAGGTTTTCGATGTTCTTTACCAGGTCCTTGGCGGTTTGTGTGCCGATATGCCTGATGCCGAGGCCGTTCACGAGTCGCCACAAGGGTTGCTTTTTACTCGCTTCAATACCTTCCCGCAGATTATTTATGGATTTTTCTTTCCATCCTTCGAGCTTTGCGATCTCTCCAAAATCGAGCGTATAAATATCAGGGATCTTTTTACAACGGAGATTGTCGTTGTTGTAAAATTCGATCATCGTCTCCCTTCCGAACCCGTCAATGTCCATCGCATCTTTACTCACGAAATGGATTAATCTTTCTTCTGCCTGTGCAGGACATTCAGCATTTACGCAGCGGTATACTGCTTCTTCTTCAGGCTTGATTATTTTTTGTCCGCAGGAGGGACAATTTTCCGGGAATTTTATTTTCCGCACTTTATGCGCATCGCGTTTTTCTTTCACGACCCGGTCAATATACGGGATCACATCACCTGCCCGCTGCACGATCACATGGTCATGATAATGAATATCCTTTTCATGGATGATATCTTCATTATGCAATGAAATGGAAGACACGGTTACACCTCCCACAAAAACGGGTTGCACTTTTGCCACCGGAGTGATGGCACCGGT
>CAYTFT010000204.1:0-5378 GCA_964437155.1 uncultured Chitinophagales bacterium
AGGTGCAGTCGCAATTGTCGCCGAACAGAAGGAAAATATTGCTGTCAATATTCCATTTATTCTGGTAATGGATTCTGCTGAGGCGTTAGGCAGAATGGCGCATCATTTTTACGGCGATCCGTCTTTGCGATTTAAACTGATAGGTATCACCGGTACTAACGGTAAAACAACCACGGCAACTTTGTCTTATCAGTTAATGCGGACTCTCGGTTTTAATGCCGGACTTATCAGTACCGTAGAAAATAAGATCAACGAAACAATTATTCCGTCCACCCATACAACGCCCGATCCTGTAAGTCTGAATGCATTGCTCGCAAAAATGGCGGAAGCAGGTTGCGATTATGTTTTTATGGAAGTGAGTTCTCATGCCGCGCATCAAAAGCGTATTGCAGGATTGCAATTCGCCGGTGGCGTATTTACCAATATTACGCACGACCATCTTGATTACCACAAAACGTTCGATCAGTATATCGCTGCAAAAAAAATGTTTTTTGACGGGCTCGGTAAAAATGCATTTGCATTGGTGAACGGTGATGATAAACGCGGTGCAGTAATGTTACAAAACTGCAAAGCATCGCATAATTATTTTTCGATCAGGGGGAACGGAGATTTCACTGCACGCATAAAAGAAAATCTGATCACCGGACTTGTATTAAATATCGACGGTGAAGAATTTCATGCACAATTACCCGGTGCATTCAATGCATGGAATCTGCTTACCGTTTATGCAATTGCGCGATTACTCGGATTCGGGAAAAGTGAAGTGCTCACGGCTTTAAGTAATCAAAAACCCGTTGAAGGAAGATTTGATGTGGTCTATTCAGCCGACCATTCTATAACCGGCGTTGTGGATTATGCGCATACGCCGGATGCGGTTGAAAAATTATTGTCGACTGTGCGGGATATGCTTAAAAAAGACCAGCATATCATAACTGTTGTGGGATGCGGCGGCGACCGCGATAAAACAAAACGCCCGGTGATGGCAAAAGTTGCCGCTGATCTGAGCGACCGCGTCATCCTTACTTCTGATAATCCGCGCAGTGAAGAACCTGCATCCATTATTCAGGAAATGGAAACGGGTGTTCCGGCGGATAAAAAAAACAGTTGCCTTTCCATTACCGACAGAAAAGAAGCAATTAAAACTGCTGTGCTGCTGGCAACAAAAGGCGATGTGATCTGTGTTGCAGGGAAGGGCCATGAAAAATACCAGGAAATAAAAGGAGTGAAAAATCCTTTCGATGATAAACAGGTGCTTTCGGAAATCTTAAAAACCCAATTGAAATAATGCTGTATTATTTGTTCAACTGGCTTGATGCCAAATACGATTTCCCGGGAGCAGGGATGTTTCAATACATCTCCTTCCGTGCGGGCATGGCCATTTTATTGTCACTCATTATTTCCATCATCATCGGGAAAAGGATCATCCGGTATTTGCAGATGAAACAGATCGGTGAATCGGTTCGCGATCTCGGACTTGAAGGGCAACTAAGTAAAAAAGGAACGCCGACAATGGGCGGTATCATCATCGTTCTCGCATTGCTGATTCCTGTATTATTACTCGCCGACTTGCGGAATATTTATGTGATTCTTATGCTCATCGTCACTGTGTGGATGGGACTGATCGGATTTCTCGATGATTATATTAAAGTATTCAAAAAAAATAAAGAAGGTCTGCGTGCGAAATTTAAACTCATGGGGCAGATCGGTCTTGGTGCGATCGTCGGACTGGTATTATTTTTTTCCGATGATATTAAATTGCGTGATTACGATCATATTTATGTGTACGCAGTCAGCAACGGACAACCCGTCGGCAGGCCTGTTGAATCCTATGATGCAAATCATGTACGGCTGGAAGGAAATGGTATGCTCGATGAAAGCGGAACGCGTTTTTTAAGCCATGATACACGATCAACACGTTCCACAATTCCGCTCGTAAAAAATAATGAATTCGATTATGAATGGCTCGTGAACTGGGCAGGAGAAAATGCAAAGCAATGGTTGTTTCCGCTCGTGTTTGTGCTGATCATTATTATTATTATCACGGCGGTATCGAATGGTGCAAATCTTACCGATGGATTGGATGGCCTTGCAGCAGGCACGTCGTCTATCATCGTTCTCACATTATTGATATTTTGTTATATCGCCGGTAATGCAATCCTCAGCGATTATCTGAATATCATGTATATCCCGGATACGGGCGAATTGGTTGTATTCAGCGCAGCATTGATCGGTGCCTGTATCGGATTTCTCTGGTATAATGCATTTCCTGCCCAGGTATTTATGGGCGATACGGGAAGTCTCACCATCGGCGGTATTATCGCCACACTTGCCATTGTCATCAGAAAAGAATTACTCATACCTGTTTTATGCGGAATTTTTCTCGTCGAGAATTTAAGCGTGATGATCCAGGTGAGTTATTTCAAATACACGAAAAGAAAAACCGGTGAAGGCAAGCGTATATTTTTAATGAGTCCGCTCCACCATCATTATCAGAAAAAAGGCATGTTCGAAACCAAGATCGTAACACGTTTCTGGATCATTACCATTTTACTCGCGATCATTTCAATTGTAACACTGAAGGTGCGTTGATGCATAAAAAGATCGTCATATTAGGTTCGGGCGAAAGCGGCACAGGTGCAGCCATTCTGGCGAAGCGCAAGGGATTTGATGTGTTTGTAAGCGATAAGGGAAATATTAAAGAAGAATACAAACAAAAACTTATCAGCGAGGCGATTGCCTTTGAAGAAGGAACACATTCATACGATACCATATTCGCAGCCGACGAGATTATTAAAAGTCCGGGTATTCAGGAAAAATATGAGGTGATGAAAAAAGTGCGCGAGCGCAATATTCCTGTGATCGGTGAAATTGAATTTGCATGGAGATATTGTTCCGGGAAAGTGATTGCCATCACCGGCAGCAACGGTAAATCTACGTGTACATCGCTTACATATCATATGCTGCATAAAGCGGGTTTACAGGTTGCGATCGGCGGAAATATCGGGAAAAGTTTTGCTGAGCTGATAGCAAACGGTAACCATGACTGGTATGTGCTGGAAGTGAGCAATTTTCAACTGGATGATGCTGTCACCTTCCGCCCCGATATTGCAGTGCTGCTGAATATTACACCCGATCATCTCGATAGTTACGAATACAAATTCGAAAGATATATCGCATCAAAAATGCGCATTACCATGCATCAGGGAGCAGGCAATTATTTTATATATAATGCCGATGATCCTGTGGTATCCGATGAAATAAAAAAAATCAAGTATCCGCACCAACATTTACTCTCTTTCACGCTTAATGACCGAAGCGGTGAAGGCGGGTGGATTTCAGACCATACATTAAACGTACAAATTAACCAAAACAAATTTACGATGACCATCAACGAATTAGCGCTACAAGGAAAACACAACCAGTATAACTCAATGGCGGCAGCTATTGTGGGGAAAGTGCTGGACATTAAAAATGAAACGATCCGTGAAAGTCTGATGGATTTTCAGGGTCTCGAGCACCGGCTGGAATTAGTTGCCAAAGTGCACGGCATTTCATTTATTAATGATTCAAAAGCCACCAACGTGAACAGCACATGGTTCGCATTGGAGAGCATGACCAATCCCGTGATCTGGATCGTGGGAGGAATTGATAAAGGAAATGATTATTCCCTCATTGCCGATCTGGTGAAAAAGAAAGTGAAGGCGATCATTTGTCTCGGAGAAGACAATACGAAGATCCACGAATCATTCAGTAAAATGGTGGACATCATCATCAATACACAAAACATGAAAGATTGTGTGGAAATGGCGTATCGTCTCGGCAACAGCGGAGATATTGTTTTATTATCGCCTGCGTGCGCTTCCTTCGACCTTTTCGAAAATTATGAGGACCGTGGCCGTCAGTTCAAAGCAAGAGTGCGTGAATTATAATTGTAAATATTATTCTGATATGCAGCGAAACCGCAAGTTTCTGCTGTATGTCCCATTTTTCATCTCTCATCTCTCATAGCATGAGCCAATCGGTAACATATCTGCTCGGAAAAGTCAAAGGCGACCGCTATATCTGGCTGGTGGTATTTGTGCTTTCCGTATTTTCCATTCTCGCCGTGTACAGTTCGACCGAAACACTGGCGTATAAATCAGCGGGTGGTAATACCGAATATTATCTTATAAAACACAGTGTAATTCTGCTGTTTGGTATTTTTCTCATGTATCTGAGTCATCTCATTCCGTATAAATATTACAGCCGTATCGCACAGATTTTATTATGGCTGAGCGTTCCTGCATTATTGTATACCATGTTTTCAGGAAATGAAGTGAATGATGCTTCCCGATGGATCACCCTTCCGGTCATTAATTTAACTTTTCAGACATCGGACCTTGCGCGCTTTGCATTGATCATGTATACGGCAAGAGTATTATCCAAAAAACAGGAAAAGATCGATTCATTTAAAGAAGCATTTATTCCGGTGATTTTGCCGATCGCAATTATCTGTGCACTCATTCTTCCGGAAAATCTCTCTACCGCAAGCGTATTATTTTTCACCTGTATAGTGTTGATGTTCATCGGACGGGTGAATTTTAAATATATCATGCTTACGGTCGGTGCCGGAATTATTTTATTATCAGTAGTGATCGGTCTGTCTTATTTATTGCCGGATGTCGGTCGTCTTGGTACCTGGAATTCGCGTGTGGAAAGTTTTGTACACGGAGGTAATGAAGATGAGGAATATCAGGTGGTGCAATCGAAAATTGCCATTGCAAAAGGAATGGTTTTCGGTGTTGGTCCGGGCAATTCAACACAAAAAGATTTTTTACCCTATCCGTATGCCGATTTTATTTATGCGACCATTATCGAAGAATACGGAATGGCAGGTGGAATATTCGTTATTTTTTTATATCTCGTATTTCTCTACCGCTGCATTAAAATTGTCGCAAAAGCGCCGAGCAGTTTCGGTGCATTGCTCGCCGTGGGGCTCGGATTATGCCTGTGTATTCAGGCATTTGTGAATATGGGTGTCGCAGTGCATTTGCTCCCCACAACAGGTTTAACATTGCCGCTTGTGAGTATGGGCGGAACTTCCCTGTGGTTCACCAGTTTGAGTATCGGTATTATTTTAAGTGTGAGCCGGGAAATTGAATTAAAAGAAAATCCTGAAACAGAAACGGAAGAAGCAGAGGAAACTGTTGAAGCAGAGGAACCTGATTCTGAAGAGGAGGTCAAAGCGTAAAAAAATGATTGTATAGCATAGAAGGAATTTATTTGCATGCAAAATGAATTAAAAATACTGATCAGTGGCGGTGGAACGGGAGGACATATTTTTCCTGCGATTGCCATTGCAAACGAAATAAAGCGTCGATATCCGCATGCTGATATGT
>CAYTFT010000205.1:0-5363 GCA_964437155.1 uncultured Chitinophagales bacterium
TCAAACGGGGTGATCAGTGAAACAGATGCTGTCAGCATAACTGCAACTGAAAAGGTGATCGGATTCACGTGCATTGTATTTGCTGCCTCGAGCGCAACCGGCAGTACTACCAGCGCGGCAGCTGCATTACTCATAGGTTGTGTCAGTAAGACGGTAAGCACCATAAATCCCAGCATAATGCCTGTGGGACCTGCAGCGCCAAACCAGTCAACGATAAGACCCGCAAGATATTTATCTGCACCGCTGTTGGCCATTGCAGTGCCAAAGGCGGTCATACCTGCAATGAGTACGAGCAATTTCCATTCAACATTTTTATATGCATCTTCCGGTTTTACAGCACCAACGATCATGCTTAAAACAGCGCTTCCTAAAAATGCGATCGATACGTGTACATTGAAAAATTTAATGGAGCTGATAAGAATGGCCAGACAAAAGAAACCGAGTGCAAAATATCCTTTCCATAATTGTTTTTTCTCCGGGCGCGTATGTTCCGAAAGCACTACGAGATCATGATGGCTGCGTAAATTCGCAAATGACTGCGCGGTTCCCTGCACAAGGAGCATATCACCTACTTCGAGTTTAATATCCTTTAATGCATCCGTAATATTTTTTCCTTCGCGGTGAATTGCCATTACACCCATTCCGAATTTTCTTCTGAATTCAATCTCCCCGATCGTTGAGCCGGCGAGATTTGACCTCCCTGGAATAATAACCTCGGTCAAGGTAAGTCCCTTCTGATCATCGCCATAAAAATCATGTGTATCAGCAACGATGTCTATCCCTTTCCGGTTTTTCACCTCCAGAAGCATTTGCATATCCCCTTTCACCAGGGCAATATCCCCTTCCCTGAAGGAAATATTTTCTCCCGGTGAAAACTGTCTTTCGCCTCTGACAACGGCCATAACCTGAAATCCCATAGTCGTGATATCTGAAGTATGGATCACCTGACCAATGAGCGGTGAATTTTTCAGAATATTTATTTCACTCAGATATTGTCTTACACCATATTGGGCAGTTAATTCGCCATTATGCCGATCGGGTAACATCTTAATTCCGATAAATGCCAGATATAACAGGGAAACGGCAACCATGATAATACCGATCCAGGTGAAGTCCCACATACCAAAAGTTGCATACCCATTTTTGTCGAGATAGGCATTCACGGCAACATTTGTTGACGTTCCGATAAGTGTGCATGTGCCGCCGACAATTGACGCAAACGCGAGGGGCAACAGAACCTTTGAAAAATTTATACCCGATCTTTTTGCAATGGCCATCGCCGGATTGATCATGAGTGCAGTAACCGTGGTATTATTCATAAATGCAGAAAACCCGCTTGTGATAAAAACGATGGGCATTATCAGTTTCATGGGTTTACCACTCGAGCGCTGGAGCAGTTTCCCCGACCAGTATTCAAGAATTCCGGATGCATCAATTGCAGAGGTAACGATAAAGATCGATGCAAGCATGATGATAAAATCACTTCCAAAGGGTGCAAAGGCTTCTTTATAGTCGAGTATCCCTGCAAGCACGAGGATCAGTACGCAGGTCATGGTAACAATATCGACAGAAATCTTTTCCGTAGAAAAGGCAAGAATCGCCAATACAAGTAGTATCAGCACTATAGCAATATCCATAAGTGTTATTCGTTTAAAAAATTAAATACGACTTTTTCTATCTATTTTATAGTTTATAAAATTATAAAAGTACTGCATCAATATTAATCATGAACTAAAATCCCGCCTGAAACTGAATTGCAAAAAGATTATTGTTGATCGGGTTATCACTGTCTTCTTCAGTGACTAAATTATATTCGAGTTGAATACGTGTTGTTTTACTGAAGTACCAGCTCCCGGCAATGATATACTTGTCGACCACATTCAAATCCGTATTCAGATCTTTATCATAACTGTCAAGTCGGGCGATCACCTGTAATTTATCTTTAACAGGTGTATAGCCCAGCGTAAAATAATAGCCTGACCTTTCCAGTAAATTACCAGAGCCGGCACCGTTATCCTGTGCAGTCATGTATTCTGCTTCAACAAGAAAGCTTTTATATTTATACGTAATATCACCACCGAGCCGCATCCGGTCAGCAGTACTGTCTGCATTAGCCAGTAATTTTGTCGCGAGCCCGTGATAGGCGCGACCGCTTATCCAAAGGTCCTTTACCGGTGACAGGCGGAGCGCAGCGCCAAAATCTTTAAATTCATTATTATCTGAAACATTGATACCTGACCCGTTGTAGACACCAAATATATATTCGGCAACGGGTCTTTTTTTATCCTCCGCACCAATACTGTATTTACCGGTCAGCCATAAACCTATATCACGGCCCTGATTATTACCATACAGGTCACTCTCCCGGTTTGATAATGCATTATCAATTTGTGTACGGCTTATTGACAATAGCGTGTATGGCGAATAATAATTATCATAAGAATATGGTGTCTTGCTCTGGCCTACATTCACATTGAAATATTCAAATGGCTTAAATGTAAATACAGCATCAAGTACCTTCGGCCCGTTCGCCATCTCAGCCTGAAACCTGTATCCAAATTTAGGAGCAACATCTCCTTTAAATATCAATCGTGCCCTGCGGAGGTCAAACGCATCGATCTTCATAGTATCTTCAAACAACTGATAACGTGTCTGTACCAATGCCGTAAACTCAACTTTTTGAGTGAGTTTCAGGGTATACGTTTCTGCCGGCACCGCAGCACTATTTTGCGCAGTGGTACCCAGGGTTCCGGAAGTCGTTTGTGCAAACACGGTCAATGTCGCAGTGCAGACAAATAATAGAATTAAAAAGGTACGTTTTCTCATAGTTTGTATGTATTAATAAATGCTTGCGGGAACAAATATCTATATATTCTATCTATTTAGTAGTTTTTTATACACATTTTTATTTTAATAATATGTAAATTATGTGCAGATCTCTATTTTGACCTCCGTGTGACCTGAAAAACAGCTCTTGGTGCATCGGTTAGGCTCGTATGGTCCAAAATGGCAGCAGAGGCATCACGCACCTGCATCATGATCTTTCTGATCTCACAGGTTTTTTCGCTATCACATTCCTCACATTTCTGGTAGGCGGTTTTGCTCACACAGGAAATAGGTGCCAGCGGTCCGTCGAGAATTCTTACCACCTGCCCGACAAATATTTTATCAGGCGATTTACTGAGTTCGTACCCTCCGCCCTTTCCCATTTTACTGACCAGCAATCCCTGTCGCTTCAGATCCAGCAATATGAGTTCGAGAAATTTTTTGGGTATATGCTCTTCTTCCGCAAGGTCAGAAATGAGCGTTGGCCCTTCCCCATATCTATCGGCAAGAAAAAACATAGCTTTCAGGCCATACTTTGCTTTTTTAGACAGCATAGTGATAAATTAATTATAGATGGATTCACGTCAAAATTACATTAAATAGATAGATTAAAAACTGTGCAGAACCTAATTTAATCAATAGCAAAAAAAGGATAATTTCGGTGGAGGAGAATCAAACCGGATCAACATCAATAAGGATATCCACCTGCCGGTAATTTTTATCCAGCATCATTTTTTCTATCTCCTGTTTCAATACCAGCTTGACATTTTCCGTCTGTGTTCTGTGGATGCCCGTTTTGATCATGATCTCGGATAAATATTTATTTCTTATCCTGGCGATTCCGGGAATAGCCGGACCGAGAATTTCACCATTGCCGTTCTTTCTCAAGGCAGCAGCCAGAAAAGCAGCGGCTTTATTTACAAGCTCAACGGTTTTATGTTTCAACGTAATTCTGATGAGCCTTACAAACGGCGGATAGCTGAATTGCCTCCGTTCGGCAATTTCCCTTTCATAAAATCCGTTATAATCGTGTTGCATTACAAATGCGAGAACAGGATGATTGACCTGCAATGCCTGAATCACAACAAGCCCTTTCCTTGTTTTACGGCCGGCACGTCCGCTCACCTGTGTCATCATCTGAAAGGCCCGTTCCGTTGCGCGGTAATCTGAAAAGTTGATAATCTGATCCGCACTCAGAATACCCACAAGATTTACATTATCAAAATCAAGTCCCTTCGTAACCATTTGCGTCCCGACAAGAATGTCGATCTCGCCATCTTCAAATTCGGTAATAATTTTTTCGTGGCCGTGTTTAGTTTTAATTGCATCCAGATCGAGGCGTCCTATACGTGCCTGCGGGAATAAATGTTGTAATTCATCCTCAATTTTTTCGGTCCCGAAACCTTTAATTACAATTCTTGAACTCCCGCATGCCGGGCAGGAAGAATATGTTTTACTCTTGTAATTGCAATAATGGCACCGCAGTTCATCTGAAAATTTATGGTAGACAAGATTGACATCACAATTTATACATTTGGGTGTCCATCCACATGCCTCGCAAATCAAATATGGTGCATATCCTCTTCTGTTCTGAAACAGGATCACCTGCTCCCGGTGGTCCAGTGCATATTGCATGCGGCCGGTGAGGCCCGAACTGAAATGGGAATGCATTGTTTTATTCTTTTCTTCCTCTTTAATATCTACAATTTGCATTTCCGGCAATTCCATATCAGCATATCGCTTATGAATTTCTGCCAATCCGAATTTTCCTGATTTTGCCTGATAATATGTTTCAACCGAAGGCGTTGCCGTTCCCAATAATGTTTTTGCATTATGCAGCCATCCGAGGTAGATAGCTGCGTCGCGCGCATGATACCGCGGGGCAGGCTCATGCTGTTTATAGGAATAATCATGTTCCTCATCAACAATAATTAATCCGAGCTGATTGAACGGGAGAAATAATGCAGAACGTGCACCTAAAATAATCCTGTATTCATTATTTAATACACGCTGCCATATTTCGATCCTTTCGTTCTGACTGAATTTTGAATGGTAAACACCGATCAGGTTGCCGAATTTTTTTTTCAGCCGTGTTATTATTTGTGCAGTAAGTGCAATCTCCGGCAATAAATAAAGGACCTGCTTCCCGTCCTGCATAAATTTTTTGATGAGTTCAACATAAATTTCCGTCTTTCCGCTACCGGTCACGCCGTACAGCAAAACAGTTCCTTTTGTTTCAAACGCGTTTGTCACCTGCTGCAAAGCTTCCGACTGATATGTATTGAGGTCGTTTCGTTCGATTTCCGTATTCCCATAAATATCCAGCCTGCTAACCGTTTCATCCGTTTCATCGAAAATCCCGTTTTTCACCATCGTTTTCATTACGGCCGAAGTAGTACCTGATTTCCGTAACAGGACCGACTTTTTGATCTTTCCCGTATTAGCTGCGAGCTGATAATAGATCATTAACGCATTCAGTTGTTTAGGGTGGGACTCCAGTTTATCAAACAACCGGCGCAATTCCTCTTCCGGCTGAT
>CAYTFT010000206.1:0-5362 GCA_964437155.1 uncultured Chitinophagales bacterium
TCTAAACAAAATTTTGCGCCTGAGATTATAGAATATTTTTTTTTAATCCCTAAAAACTCATTCATTTTATCTCTGTGAGTTGCTTTAGCATACTTGGATATTCCGCACAAACAAACCCCACTTCTGCGCAGCAAACTGACCCCTTAAAGAAGATTGCCCTTAACCGTTCAAATTCAAACTGAACAACATTTTCAAGAAATTCTCAACTCTGTTTAGCAGGGGTCTGTTTATCATGGAAAACAGGGGTTCTTATCTGCGGAATCTCCATTAATACAAACGTCCTTAAAAAGAACCCCCTTCCTGATAGCCCCGATTGCAGCGGAAAGCCCGCAGCGAGGAACGAGCGAGGACTTGCAGCGGAAAGCGGGTAAGGATCCTGCCACGAAGCAGGTAATTAATTGCTCCAATTTCTCTCACTTCCTGCTTTGAATATTTTTTCAGTCGTAGCCAGTGTTTTTTCTTTCTGCCGCAGTCAGGTTCACCGACCACAGTGGAATTTTTATATACACATCCTGCATTGAATTAATAACCTATTTTGGATCAACTTAACGAAAGAGAATCCTTTCATCTTTCCCGCCCATTTAATGTTCGGGCAGGCATCTCTCATCTCTCCTCCTCCCTGCCCTCATTTCTATACACCCATGTTTATATCACATATAATTTGATTGTGCATAATTAATCTCCCGTTCTACTTTTGATTCGCCGTTAGTGCATGCACGATCGTGTTGCAGATTTGGTCAAGTAAATCTGTACTATAATTGTGGGTTCACGTGCACTGCGGCGTTCAAGTAAATAGAAAAGAATGCGAAAAGAAAAGATTGCTGCGAAGCTATGGCTTTGCATTGCCATAGGGCTGCTCATTGCTGCTCCTGCGCATACCACAACACTTCGGTCCGACTTCTCCTGGATCTATAAAAATCAACACTTTTCCATCTCCTGCACTTTCGATAAAAATATTTATACGCATTATAAAAATATCGAAAGAGAATACGACGATTTTACTTTTTACCTGCATGAATCTCCCGGCTTTCCGGTAGTTGAAACAATTGCAGATCAATTCAGGTCCATTGCCGCAGAAAATAATTTCAGTGATAAACAAACAGCAGAATGTGTGATCGCATTTGTGCAGAATATGAAATATATTAACGACGGCACCTACGAATATCCGCGATATCCTGTTGAGACGATTATAGATAAAGGAGGTGATTGTGAGGATACTGCAATTTTACTGGACGCAATTTTACGCGCATTGGGTGTGGATTGTGTTTTACTTTCACCGGCTAAACATATGGGAGTGGGCATAGCGATGGACGGTGTGCAGTTCGGAACCTCTTTTCCATACGCAGGTAAACAATATTTTTATGTTGAAACTACCAGCAACGGATGGGAGATAGGCGATTATCCCGCACATTTAAGTGATCAGGTTACTGTGTTGAGTGCGGGTGATAATGCGGACCTTTCTTTATTGTCAGAAAATAAATTTTCCTTCACAGGATATATTGCAACTAATGTGGAATGTGCAGATGCCGATACCGCTTTTCCTGTAACATTGAAGCCGCTCGTGCATCATGCACTGCTCTCAGAAAAACCGGATGATACCGTAACCTCCGATGTGAACGAAAAGGTTATTGCATCTGTGGATGTAAACTGAAAGCTTTTCTAACGGGCAGGTGATTGCATTTTTTATTCTGCCGGTTTATACACCCGTTCCGAAAAATTATATCCGCATTTAATTTATTTCTGCACCGCGTTTGAGATATCCCGCCGTATCAGAATTTCACGCAATGCAGCGTAAATCCGTTCGAATTAAATTTAGCTCCCGATTTTGACAGCACTTCATTCTGTTTGGATTCATCTGACAAAAATTCATCGAGATATTTCTGCACATCCTTTTCTCCCGCTGTCACCGCTTCACCATGCGTGATGGCTTCTGTAATATAAGAGTGCAATAATTTTGTATATTGTTTTTCAAATAGGTAATGCGTTGCAAACAGGTCGCAACCAATTACACGGTTTCCTGTTACCGCCACCACACCAATAATGGAACTGTCCTGCATGGAGGCAGTAAATTTCTGCAGATATATATTCAGCGTGTCCTGATAGCCTCCCGCATTTTCAAGCGCGTTATAGGTTCCGGTTGAACTGCCGGCGCCGTTTGCCGAAGTTACAACTTCCACCTCGTCCCATACAGCAGACTGATTCTTTTCGACAACAGCAGCTTTCCGCACTTTCGTGCTTACCACTTCAGAAGTTTCATCAAATACGGGTGCTGATAAGCCGGCATTTTGAATCTGGACATTGTCAATGATAGCCCCGTCAGCCTGCGGTGTCCAGCGCCCGTGCTCCACACAAAAGGCACCCACATCCACTTTCTGTCCGGGCGTGAGTAAAAAATCCTGCGCAATGATGCGGTCCTGTTTGCCGCCTTTTACGATCTCTCCGGCCATCACATATACGGTGTCCTTCGAAACATTCTCTGCAAATAAGGTATTAACGGATCCCGAACTGCTTACCTCTGTAACCATAACTTTTTTCGCTTCCACGGCATCGGAGAGTACGGTGTAATTGCCGATGTTTTTATGTTGCGCAAGAAATATATCATTTGCCTTTATGGCGTAGAGGCGCAAATTTCCATAGGTATTTGCGGCGCTGTTTGTATAATCGGCTTTGAGGTTTTCGGAATTGTATTGTGCATACATCGAAGAGATGCTGAACAATACTAAAAAAAGGAGACCCGTGTTTTTCATAACATGTATTTTTTGGGTGAAAAGAATAAACCTATAACGGCAATTTATCCGGTAAATTGTCGCGAATTGTCATCAGAAAGTTAAATAATGTTATAGCTCCCTCCGGCAATGCAATGTATTTCTTCGCTGCCGGGCAGTGCAGGCGACTGAAATTTTAAAACCTAATCCACCTTACGTCTTACGAGAAAGTAAAATCCGTTTTCAACCGGCATGTATCCGTATTCATAACAATAAAAGTACGTCTGCCCTTTTTTGGTCGTGTACAGTGAAGTGAAATAATTGAAATTAAATCCCTTATCCGTCAGCTTATATTTTGATACGCGGGCAGAATCCAGCGGTATCATTTCTGCGAGTATATTCCTGTTTCGGAGGAGGATGGAATTAATTTGCCGCACATACATATTATTGGAAATACGGTTGCGGTTGTTGAAACTATGCCTGCAGAGATCGCTGCAGAATTTTTTGTCGAGTCGTCCGCGTATGGCTCCGCCACACTCCGGACATGTTTTGTTTTCCATTGATAAACAAGTTTTTAAGGTTAATCAAACAAGGCACTTAAGGGAATGCCCTGTCAAATATATACAAATTCGTGTTTACGCGGTTACTGTCACTTACATCCGCATATAAACGGGTAGAATTTTGTGAAGGGGTTTCCGGTGTTACATCTTTGGTGCATCAGTTGGATGATAGCTGATACAATTAATGTTTAACCCTCCGCTGCAGAGCGGAATAATTTAAAAACGTATGAACAATTTAAAAAACAAGGTGCAGTTGATCGGGCACCTGGGCATGGATCCCGAAATCAAATCGATCAACGGAAAATCAAAACTTGCAAAATTCAGTCTCGCCACCAATGAATCGTATAAAAATGCGGCCGGGGAGAAGGTGCAGGAAACGCAATGGCATAATCTGATCGCATGGGGCAAAACAGCCGATTTTGTGGAAAAATATCTGTGTAAGGGGATTGAAATTGTGGTTGACGGAAAGTTGCTGAACAGCAATTACACAGACAAGAATGGTGTTAAACGCTACATTACGGAAATACAGGTGAATGATATGGTGATCGTGTCGCCGAAAAAGTAGTTTGTTTAACCCTTAGTACAGGGCCCCGGTCCCGCTTTGCCGGGGCCCTTTTTATTGCAGGAAACCGCTATAAAATTATGGGTCGGCCTGCTATAATCTATCGGTTGCTGCAACACAATAGCGATTTGCAAAAAATGCGGTAAGCAGAATCCTGCGAAGCGCAATCAAAATCCGAAGTTGCCTGTCGGTTGCGTTTCCTGTTTTGCGTACTTGACAAATGCGACAGTATGCAGGCATGTAAAAGATGTTATTGCGAACTTGAAAATACCTTTCTGCATCTTTGCCTAATTTTGGGCAAACCCGGTGCGTTGAAAAGATTCCTCAAATCAGCATTTCTGATCTCTGCCGGCGGTGCATTGCCGCTTGTTTCCGGCGTGGTGCTGCTGATCCCGTACACAGAAAATCTGCAAACCTCTGTGTTCGGCGAACTGGCCATCTATATTTCTTTTTCCTTGTTGGTGCAGTATCTGATGAATTATGGGATTGATTCTTATTTATCGGTGCATTATTATGAATATAAGGATGATCCCGCGGCATTAAAGAAGTTTTTAAGTTCAGTAACGGGGTTACTGGTGGTTATCGGATTACTGCTTACAACTGTTTTTTCGATATCCGGATATTTTATTTTCAAACTTATTTTTTCCGGCGGCGGCATCAGTTTTTTTCCGTTCGGATGGATGAGTGTGCTGACTGCATTTTTCAATGCATTTTTCCGGACCTATGTGAATCTTCAGGTTTTTGGTGACAAGCCGATGAAATATTTTTTATTCGGCCTTTTCAATTTCGTTGTTACTGTAGTGATCTCGAACGTGCTGGTATATGCATACCCGGAATCACTGATCGGCCCGATATGGGGAAGGTTATTATCGGGCGTATTGATATTTCTGCTTACATTGATCTTTATCCTCAGAGAATCCGGCATTTCATTCGACCGGAAATTATTACCGGAGATCAGCCGTTATTGCACGCCTGTTCTTATTTTCAATCTCCTCACCTGGGTGCTGGCCTATATCAACAATTATATTCTGAATGCCTATGCAACCACAGCCGATGTCGGTGTGTATGATTTCGCCCTGAAATGTACTTTGCTGATCGAATATGCATGTATCGGATTACTGGGCACTATCAATCCGCGGATATATCAGCTCTGGAAAAAAAATAATGCAGCTGTCAGCACACCGGAGGAAAATAAATATCATCATGTGTTCAGCTCCGTTACAATATTATTTGTAGCGCTGAATATTCTGATCCTGCCCTTCATTATTCGCCTGTTCGTAAAGAATGAAGGATACTATGAAAGTATCGCTCTATTGCCGTTGTTATGTATCAGTTTTGTTTTCAGGGGATTGAACAATGCTTTTACCAATCCGATATTTTATTATAAAAAAACAAAAGTGCTGCCGCGCATTCTCGTGATCACTTCCATTGTGCAGATCGCTCTCGGCATTATCCTGGTGAAGCAATTCGGGGTCTGGGGAGCGGTGTGGAGTTATTTCCTGCTCCGCCCTGTGCAGGTATTTTTCTTATGGCTC
>CAYTFT010000207.1:0-5359 GCA_964437155.1 uncultured Chitinophagales bacterium
TTTCGTTTGAGCCGCCGATCAAAATAAAAGCAATGCCTAAAGTTACAATTGACGATATATCGATTGAGGTACCTGCCGGAACCACCATTCTGGAAGCGGCCAGAATGATCGGCGAAAATGTACCGCCCGCCATGTGTTATTATTCCAAACTAAAAGGAAGCGGCGGAAAATGCAGGGTCTGTCTTGTGAAGGTGACAAAAGGCAGTGAAAAGGATCCGCGCCCTATGCCGAAGCTCGTTGCAAGTTGCCGCACTACGGTGATGGACGGAATGGAAGTACGCAATATTACTTCCCCGGAAGTTGTGGAAGCAAGAAAAGGTGTCGTTGAATTTTTACTGATCAACCATCCGCTCGATTGCCCCATTTGTGATCAGGCAGGCGAATGTCATCTCCAGGATTTGAGTTACGAACATGGCGTTTCCACTTCGCGCTATGAATTTAAAAGGCGAACATTCGAACGTCGCGATATAGGTGATAAAATACAGTTGCACATGAACCGCTGTATTCTTTGTTACCGCTGCACACAGGTTGCCGATCAGCTGACACCCGAACGCGTTCACGGGATACTTAATCGAGGAGAGGTTTCCGAAATTTCAACATATATAGAAAATGCAGTCGACAACGATTTCTCCGGAAATATGATAGATGTTTGTCCGGTAGGTGCGCTTACCGATAAAACATTCCGGTTTAAATCAAGAGTATGGTTTACAAAACCGGTTTATGCGAGCCGCGATTGTAAAAAATGCTGCGGAAAAGTAACGCTCTGGTATCAGGGCGATGACGTTTTACGTGTTACATCAAGAAAAGATAAATGGGGCGAAAGTGAAGGATTTATTTGCAACGAATGCAGATTTGAAAAAAAGAATACCATTGACTGGAAAATTGAGGGTCCGGCAAAGATCGATACACATTCAGTGATATCGCAAAACCATTTACCGTATGAATTACCCGTGACACAAAAATTGATAAATTAGGTAATAACAGGATTAATTAAAAGAGGGAGTTAGGCATTTAATATTGATAATGATTTTATTAAATCAAAAAAAATCATCAACTGAAAAAAAATTAGCTAATCAGCATCCGCCGCGGCGGACAAATTAGCACATCATCATATCAGCACAATAACCAATGGATCCAATTTTAATTTTTAAGATCGTTTTAATTCTCGTGCTTTTTGCATTGTCGCTCGGCATTGCTGCGTATAGTACCTATGCCGAACGCAAAGTAGCCGGATTCATGCAGGATCGTCTCGGGCCCAACCGCGCCGGTCCTTTCGGGTTGTTGCAACCACTGGCTGACGGCGTGAAAATGTTTATGAAGGAAGATATTATTCCGGATACATCGAACAGGTTTTTATTTATTCTCGGTCCCGCTATTACCATGACAACCGCTTTAATGACCAGTGCAGTTATTCCCTGGGGACCGCAAATTACAATTGCAGGTGAAAAAGTAGCATTGCAGGTCGCGGATATTAATATCGGGATTTTATATGTCCTTGGTGTTGTGAGCCTCGGTGTTTATGGCATTATGATCGGCGGCTGGGCATCGAACAATAAATATTCTTTACTGGGAGCAGTGCGCGCATCAAGCCAGATGATCAGTTATGAGCTCGCGATGGGAATGAGCATTATTGCGGTTGTCATGTCAACAAGCTCTCTCAGCATCGGCGATATCGTAAATGCGCAAAGCGACTGGGGCGGTATGCAGTGGAATGTGTTTTTACAACCTCTCGGATGCCTCATTTTTATTATTTGTGCATTTGCAGAATGTAACCGGACACCCTTTGATCTCCCCGAATCGGAGACAGAACTGGTGGGCGGTTACCATACGGAATACAGTTCTATGAAACTGGGATTTTATTTATTCGCAGAATATGTAAATATGTTCATCTCCAGTGCAATGATGTCGTGTCTGTATTTCGGCGGATATAATTTCCCCGGCATGTCAGCCGTGCAGGGAGCAACGGGTGAAGTAGTATTCGCACTGATCTGCTTCCTTGTTTTATTTGCGAAGATTTTATTTTTTATTTTCTTTTTCATGTGGGTACGCTGGACAATACCGAGATTCCGTTTCGACCAGCTGATGAACCTGGGATGGAAAGTGTTATTGCCGCTTTCAATATTAAACGTGATCATTACGGGAGCGGTGATAGTTTTTGGATGAAAAGAGATATACACAAGAATTGAAAAGTAAATAAAAATAATAAAAATTAAAAAATTGTAATTATCTAAAGTTGGAAGTGATTAACTGACTAAGTAAGTAATTGTTCTTTTTATTCATTGTTTAACCCTTAATTATGAATCCGGAACCTTTAAAGAGGCGTACGAAAGCATTTGTCATTCGTGTGCTTGTGATGTTGAAAGATGTGCCACAAGGCGAGATCAGTAAAGTGATTGTTAATCAGTTGGCGAGAAGTGCCTCGTCTACGGGTGCCAATTACCGCGCTGCTTGTCGTCCCAGATCTTTGAATGATTTTATTTCTAAAATTTCTATCGTAAGTGAAGAAGCAGATGAAACAGTGTATTGGCTCGAAATTTTAACAGAAATGGAATTATTAGTTAATGCGGAGACCACGGATCTGTTACGCGAAGCGCGAGAGCTAAGTGCCATATTTACGGCTTCAGCAGCAACGGCGAAAAGAAACAGAAATTCCGGTAAGGATTCATAATAGTTCATTAGTTAACCTGTAATAAGTGGCACTGAATTTTTGTCACTTTTATTTACTTTTTTAATTTTTTTATTGCATAAAGAAAATGTATCAATTAACGTCCAGAAGCAAAGTCGTTTCCAACAAACAAATGACCTTGGTTGAGAAACTCTATCTGCCGGCAATATTCGGCGGATTGCGTATCACATTCAAACATCTGTTCAAAAAAAAGGCAACGGTCAATTACCCGGAGGAAACACGTGAGCACAGTAAATTTTTCCGCGGTGTGCATGTGCTGAAGCGCGATGCGGAAGGACGGGAGAACTGCACCGCCTGCGGATTGTGCGCCGTTGCATGTCCGGCCGAAGCGATCACAATGGTTGCAGAAGAACGCAAAAAAGGAGAAGAGCATTTATACCGCGAAGAGAAATACGCTGCAGAATACAATATCAATATGCTGCGTTGCATTTTCTGCGGATTATGCGAAGAGGCTTGTCCGAAGGATGCAATTTACCTTACCGACCGCATCGCTCCAAGTAATTACGAGAGAGGAAAATTCATTTTTACAAAAGATATGCTCGTGGAGGGTGTGAAAAAAGAAGATCGTATCGATATCGATATACGCAGAAAGGGAACACGGGAAGGAGCAATGTAATAGGTATGAAAGGATTAAAATCATTTGAATAAGAGTACATGACCCAATTATTTTTTTACGCGCTTTCAGCCATCGCAATAGGCAGCAGCCTGATGATGCTTTTTCAGAAAAATGCCATGTACAGCGTATTATTCCTGCTTGTCTGCTTTTTTGCCGTAGCCGGATTATATATTATGCTGAATGCACAGTTTCTTGCCATCGTGCATATTATAGTTTATGCCGGCGCAATTATGGTTTTGTTTCTCTATGTGCTTATGTTCCTGAATCTGAATACACCTGCAGCTTTTTCTAAAAGTAATCTTGCACGGCTCGCAGCAATGATCACCGGCGGCCTGGTATTTATCGTTTTATTTGCCGGATTTTACCAGACCACACTAACGCAATTGCCGGAAGCAGTGGATGCAGAGATCGGAACCGTGCAAACGCTCGGAAAAGTTTTGTTCACCGATTTTCTTATCCCGTTTGAATTGACGAGCGTATTATTTATTTCAGCAATGGTGGGTGTTGTAATCATAAACAAAAAGGAGGGCTCCAATGGATAATACAGCAAATCTGAGCGAACAGTTGCGCGCCATTCCGCTCGAAAATTATGTGCTGCTCAGCCTGATATTATTCAGCATCGGCGTGATCGGTATCCTGATGCGGAGAAATCTTATTGTTGTGTTTTTAAGCATAGAGCTGATGCTCAATTCTATTAATCTGATGGCAGCTTCCTTTTCGGCATATCATAATGATCCGGCCGGACAGGCATTTGTGTTTTTTATAATGGTGGTGGCTGCGGCGGAGGTTGCGATCGGACTTGCCATGCTGGTGATGATCTATCGCAATATCAAAACGATCGATATTGATGCACTGAATAAATTAAAATGGTAAAGGAATAATTCCGGTGCCGAAAGCGGTAACCGTATAAATTAATGTAACAACCAGATGAACCAGTTCCAGATAATAACACTCCTTATTCCGGCATTGCCGCTGCTGGGGTTTTTTATTCATATTCTTTTGAAGGACAGAATATCCGAAAAAGCAGCAGGTATTCATGCCAGCGGATGGATCATACTTTCTTTTATCTGTTCTCTTGTTCTTTTTAATCAGCTGCGCGCAGATGCATCGGTAACACTCCGCTTATTTAACTGGTTCAGTCTGGGTGATGCCAATGTTCCTTTTGCATTTCTGGTGGACCATCTGAGCATTATTATGATGCTCGTGATAACCGGTATCGGCAGTCTCATTCATATTTATTCGATTGGATATATGCATGGCGATGAAGGCTTCAATCGATTTTTCGCTTACCTGAATTTATTTGTCTTTTTTATGCTCATGCTCGTGATGGCCGATAATTATGTGCTGATGTTCGTGGGCTGGGAAGGGGTAGGATTATGTTCTTATCTGCTAATCGGATTCTGGTTTAAAAATCAGGATTATAATAAAGCCGCAAACAAAGCATTTATCATGAACCGCATCGGCGACCTTGCCATGCTGCTTGGATTATTTTTGATGTTCGAACATTTTGGTGCACTTACCTATAACGAAGTTTTTAATACAGCCGGTGAATGGATCCCCGAAACAAGTACCATCACCGCCATCACATTATTATTATTTATCGGCGCCTGCGGAAAAAGTGCGCAGATCCCTTTATATACCTGGCTGCCCGATGCAATGGCAGGTCCTACACCGGTATCTGCCCTCATCCATGCCGCAACAATGGTTACTGCCGGTATTTATATGATCGTCCGCAGCAACGTTCTATTTATGATGGCGCCTGATACCATGAACATTATTATGATCGTCGGACTTGCAACGTCGATTTTTGCGGCAACCATCGGCCTCAAACAAAATGATATTAAAAAAGTACTCGCATATTCTACCGTCAGTCAGCTGGGATTAATGTTTTTTGCTCTCGGCCTCGGCGCATTTACCGCAGGATTTTTTCATCTTATTACACACGCCTTTTTCAAAGCATTATTATTCCTCGCAGCCGGCAGCGTGATTCATGGTATGGGCGGTGAGCAGGATATTCGTAAAATGGGCGGGCTCTTCAATAAAATGAAGACGACACA
>CAYTFT010000208.1:0-5352 GCA_964437155.1 uncultured Chitinophagales bacterium
GGCCCCTGTAAAATTGGCGTCGAATCAACGATCATCAGGATCGGCGCTGACGGAAAGGTTATCATCCTGAGGCATGGCGGCATAAGTGCCGAAATGCTTGCAGAGCAAATCGGATATCTTCCGGCCGGCCACACCCATGCAGACAAGCCGGAAGCGCCGGGAATGCTGAAAAGTCACTATGCCCCGGTAATACCAATGGTACTCGGCGAAATTCTTCCCGCACTGGAGCAAAACAGGGATAAAAGGATCGCTTTGCTCACGTATAATTCAACGATAGATCATCCGGCCGTTCTGTTTCAATGTATGCTCACCGCAAACAGCAATCTCCATGAGGCTGCCAGAAACCTCTTTGCCTGCATGCACCAGCTCGAACATTCAGGTGCAGACCTGATCATTGCAGAGAAGGTTCCTGAAACGGGCATTGGCGCAGCTATCAATGACCGGCTTTCACGTGCTTCCGTTTAGTATACTTTTTTTAAAAGTTAATTATACCTTTGATGCTCCATCGAAACATTTGATGGCATGATTTTTAAGAAATACTAAAAATAAAAAAACAATAAAATGAAAAAAGCAAGCGTACTCCTGGTTATGATCGCCGCGTTACTGTTCAATAACAGTTTTGCCCAGGTAACAACAAAAGGCGGTACAAATACCACTAAAGGTGAAACAAGTACAACCACTCCGGTAAAAGGAGATAAAGGCTCCAAGCAGGATCAGGTAAAATCGGAAGTATCGAAAGATGCCGCAACTACTGCAAAAGAATGGACAGCCAAAATGGATGAAATTTGTAATCTGGACGCAACGCAGGAAAAGAAAGTGATGGAGATCAACCTGAAATATGCCAACAAACTTGAAGAGCTCAAAGCAAAATATCAGGGAATGGATAATCCAAGCGCTGAAAATGCAAAATCTGAAAAAGACGAACTCACCAAACAACGTTTAGGTGAATACAATCAGGTGCTTTCTAAAGAGCAAATGCAAAAATTCAAAGAATATCGTCAGAGCCAGAAAGATGAGAACAAAGGAAATTCTTCCGGCGATAAAGCAGAAAAGAAACAGGAAATGAAAGATCAGTATAAAAATGCCACTCCCGAAGAAAAGGAGAAGATGAAAGAAGAAATGAAAAATAAAAAGGATTCTAAATCCGGAAATTAATATCAAGGCAATTCAAAAGGCCCCGCTCAACAAGCGGGGTTTTTTATTGGGATTTTGTGACCCATGCATCAGCAATTCCGGTTTTTTCTATGAATGCTTTTCTGTAGTCGGCAGGCTTGATGGAATCAGGGATCTCGATTGCTGCAAGTTTGTATTTACCCCACGGTTTCATAAATCCGGTATACCCCAGCTGCGCGATCGTATTCAAAACCGTTTGCACTTCTGCATCTGTGATAAGTGAGCCGGCGACAAGTACATATTTGGTCCCGGTGGTTGCCACGGGCATGTTCAGCACTGCAGGCGGAGCAGAAATATTCTCCTGTTGCGGGCTAAGCGTATCAATTGGTTCCGGATCTGTAATTCTGAAATATGTTATACTGGGATTGATATCGAATTTCGCAGGTTCATATTTTTCAAGGATGAAATTTTTCTTCGTGAAAATTTTATTCATCCCGAAAATCTCTGCATAATCAAACCCATTCATGCTGGTTGCAACAAATATCTGCATGGTCATCATGGCGAGCAATAATACGGCTGCATAAGGCAGCAATTTATCTACCAGGGTCCGCTTTTTCTTTTGCTTAACCGTAACGACCGGACGCAGCGGCTTCACCTCCGGTGCATGCTCCCGCATAACGGGTTGCGCCGTAAAGGAATATAAACCATAGGATTCAGTAAGAAGATTCTGCGCATTATCCGGCAGAAACTGAATATTGTTTTCAATATCCATTGTCAGCCTTCCGATACCGGCAAGCTTAACGGGTTTATGCTCGATCAGGGTATTATTGATCGTCCCCACAAAAGACGCGATCATGTCTTCAGCCTGCACATGGGTGATGCGTTCTTCCCGCGCTATGGTATCTGCAAGCAATCCATCGTTTGTTGTGAGCCTGCTATTGAAGGCAACCGATTTGGAAGGACTATTGAAAATAAAGGAGGTTGGGTGCACCTTCGCAGATTGATAATTAGCCACGAACCCGCCAAAACCGGGAACGATCACACAGTTGTGATCGGTAAGTAACCGTACGATATGTTGGGTAACCTTCTGCATCCTGCGGATAGTATTGCAAATATCCGCACGTGACAGGATCAGGATAACCCGAAGAAATCCACCAAATGTTTAAAACGCAAACGATATCCCGGCCAGTCCCTGGATGCCATACGACGGATAATTATAGTACCGCTGATACTTAAAGGAAGCGAGATTATTCAGGTTCATGAAAATATTGAAATATTTAGAATAGGCATAGGTTGCCGAAAGATTGAAGTCAACTGCCCCTTTGATCGTTTCTTCGACATCACCCGGCAACAGCGCATATGATTTCCCTACGCCGAAAACTTCCATGGTTGCGCTGAGTTTCTTATTGAACGTATACATTCCGCTCAGCGTCCATTCAAGTGTCGGCCGATGATATGCATTTTCAAGGTCTTCGATCGTTGCGAATGTAAATGCATTTACGGACCCCGTGAAGCGGAAATGATCTACATTGAAATAACTCAGTTCAAGGTTTCCACCCCACATGGTAGCATCTTTATAGGCAATTTCAAATCTTTTCATATCCGTTGAATCGTTGATATAAAAAGGCAGATCGGAACAGGATTTCTGGTATCCTTTTAACGAGAAAGAGAAATTACCATTTGTGGACCCGCGCATTCCGGCAAATTTTTCATCTATCACCGAATTGACAAACTGCAATGTATCATTTACAAAGGGATTTTCTTTTACAATGTTCTCGAAATTGTTTTTCTGAAAATGCGCCTGCCATCCGGCGATGAAAACCAGTTTATCGCCTATCAGGTCATAGCTGAACACCGCATCCGGCATCACAAAGGCGTTGCTTGATTTATCCACTTTCGTTTCAATACCGGCGTTGATGGACCATTCGTCTTTGATCATTTTATAATACGGCTTGAAACCGATGAGGGAGTTTGAATTTTCGGTTGCACCGGAATAATTATACAGGTCGAAGGATATTTCTGCACCTGCGCTGCTTTTATTTTCCAGTTTCTTTTCCCCGAAAGCGGTCAGGAACGGATTGATCTCATGGTATTTATGTATATCAGATATCCCGCTGAAACCAAGTTTCAATCCGAAATCCATATTCAGCGGATTGTCGCCGATATTGTGAAAGCCGGCAGAAAATCCGTAATTACTGAAGCGCTGACGCACATCCTCTTCTGCAAAAGAAGTATCCTCATCATTATAGCCATAATAATGCAGGCTGTTATTTGAATAATAGGCATTTACGGGAATGGTATATTTATCATCGAAATAAAAATTTCCGTTCCCGCCTAACCGGAGATCACTGTAATTCTGATTTTCCAGCGCACCGTTGGAAGAAATATATTTTCCGAAGAAACCGTAGTTGTAGTTTTTATTCCTGTTCGAACTGATATATGCTTCGGCCAGCGGTGTCAGTTGAGTTCCGAAGCCCGCTTTTACAAATACATTTTCGAGGTCAGCGGGCTTGGGATCAGGCAATCGTATCGGTTTCACTTTCACCGGCTGATAAGGGATCTGAAAAAAATCGATGGGGAGATTATATTCCAGTTTATCGGGTTTTGCATTATTCTCGGGCAAAACCGGCGTGATATCTTCCTTCACTGCATCTGCAAGGATCGGACTGTATCCGCTCACAACGTCCACGTCTTCATCACCCACATTTACCTGTGCCGATACGGGTAAAACTGTGCAAGAAAAAATCAGTGCAGGTAAAATATATTTTAATTGTTTGCAATTCATTGTGCTTCCTTTAGTTGTTGTCAAAATTTATTTCCTGTTCATCATTGGTATCACCGTCGTCGGCTTTTTTCCGGCCGGCTTTTTCCATTTCTTCGATCTGTTCAAGTTTCTGGCGGGCGAGATCAACCAGTGAAGGATCGCCTTTATAACTTTCGATGATACTGTTCAGCGTAGCTTTAGCCTGCGCAAAATCACCCTTTGCAGCAGAAATATCTGCCATAAGGATATAACTTCTGATGATCCATTGCTCATAAGCGGGCATATCATTAATGATCTGCTGACATTTTGCCTTGGATTCATCGAGTTTTCCTTTCTGGAATAAAATATCAGCCATATGAAAGCGCGATTCAACGCCGATCTCATTTGTGGTAAGTAATGCTGCCTTTGAAAATGCATCATATGCTTTATCGATATTATTATTACTCAGATGCGCCTGGCCCGAATAGAAATATGCTTCGATCCTTTCATCATTCGATACAAGGTCATTAGCGAGAATCCTGTTCGCATTTACGATCACCTGATCAAAATCATTCAGGAAATAAGAAGTGCGCAACATTCCCACTAATGCAATGAAAGTATTTTCCTTGTAATCGGCCACTTCAAACAGCCGCTGGTAATATTCAAAAGCAGATTTATAATCCTTGTTATTAGCATATTCGATACCACCGGCGCGGACAAGTGCAGTTTCGAGGAAGGCTGATTTATTTGCTTCAATTACGGATGCATAATCCGGCAGCGCCTTGTTGTATTGTTCCAGTTTAAAATACGATTCGGCGCGATAATACAATGCTTCGTATTTATATTGTCCTTTTGCAAATTCACGCAAATAATCAGAGAAGGCAACCGCTGCCACCGAGTATTCCTTCATATCATATTTATTCTTTGCGTAATTATATTTCTCCTGATCGATCTGTGAGGTGGCTCCTACTCCGCTCGCTGCATTGGTATTCCCGGTAGCGGAAACAATATCGAGTAATCCGTCCTTTGCTTCCGTCCCCTCTGCAGAATTCGGCGACATTTCATATGCGAGCCGGTAATATTTTTCGGAATTTGCATAGTCCTTTTCGTTATAATAAATAAGTCCGAGTTTCAGATATGCTTTCAGCGTATAGGAACTGCCCGGCTTGTCTTTGATAAGCTCCTTGAACGCACCTATCGCCTGCGCATTTTGTTTCATCAGAAAATGGGTATTTGCGATCTCATACATAGCATCATCCATATACAGCGAAGAAGCATATTTTGCCGTAAGCGATTCCAGCGTGGAAATCTTTCCGTTATTGTTATTCTGCAATCCCAGCAGCATCCCTTTCTGAAAAAGTGCGTAGTCCACTCCCTTTGCATTATTATCAATGATCTTTGAATAATTCGCTTCGGCCTTTTTATAATCCTTGGTCATAAAATAACAATCGCCCAGGCGTAACACTGCATCGATATAAATAGTATTCTGCTGCGCA
>CAYTFT010000209.1:0-5337 GCA_964437155.1 uncultured Chitinophagales bacterium
TAAATAAATCCGGCAAGAAGTAAAATATTTAAGATCTGAAAAATATTATCTGCCCGATCACTATATCAGGAAAAACGTACTGTTGCCTTCAGTGCAAAAAACACGGAAATGCTCGTTGAAATATTCATCGCCATCCATAAGCCGGTATGCACATTTTCGGGCAACATCAATTCAAATCCGTGCGAAACAGCGCCAATTGCCGTAGAAATTCCCATAAAGAAAAAGAAGGTCCGCCAGGCACGGTTAAAAAAACTTCCGTTAAATAAATTATTGATCCTTCCAACCAGAATAAAACTGATAACGGAAAGAATTATGTCCGTTATACTGGTGGCAGGTTCACTATAGGTGATGCCTGAAAAATGTAAGGCCTCTATTTCCAAAATACAATAAATTTGATCAGATCAACAATAATTACAACGCAGAGTTGAGAAGCTAATCGTCAAAAACCCTGTACCAAAGATAAGAAAAAAGGGGAGTCGATCCCGGTGGGAACATGCATTCCAAATGTTAAAAATCACTTTAATCCATTGATCCAGCCGGCAATCACCTGCATGGCATTCTCATTAAAGGTCTCTTCAAGCATGCCATATTCAGAAGGAGAACCAGTTTTGCTCGTCTGGAATAAATGGTTGAGTCCGGGCAGTTCAACAATTCGGAAATTATCATTTCCCGCATCCCGCAAAGCGCCTTCAATTGCATGCAGATTTTCTTTATAAGGCACCTGGAGATCAGTGGTCCCGTTGATCGCCAGCACGGGGATCTTTGTTTTCGATAAAACCGGATATGGATCGTAATTGAGGAAATACTGCATCCACCTGCTACTGAAGAAACTGATACCGCTCAGGGTATCCGACGGCTGTATGCCCAGGCTTTCCAGTTCATTTTCCGAATGGCCCGCAATAAATTCCTTGTTGATGCGGATGAGGTCTGCCTCCAATGCTACAGGGTCCGTTGCTGTTTTACATGCCTGTATCATTTGCTGCTGGAGGGAAGCATACAGGGCGATCGTTTTCTCATCAGCGCCATTGGCCTTTGCGAGCATTTTTCCCTGCAGGCTTAGCAATGAATCTCCCGGAATTCCGGGTCCGGCCATCAATACAATAAAATCGACATGCTTGTTTTTTGAAGCAGCCATTGGCGCTATCATCCCGCCTTCGCTATGCCCGGCTATCCCGATCCTGCTTACCGGCAGATCCTTTCTTGACCGGAGGTACTCTGCAGCGGCAATTGCATCCCAGGCAAAATCGGCACTCGTTGCATTCGTCGCATCGCCGGTGGAAGCGCCAAATCCTCTGTCATCGTACCGCAGTACGATTATTCCATGCCGGGTGAGATAATCACTTAATACCAGAAACGGTGAGTGGCCCATCAGGAATTCATCCCGGTTTTGCTGGCCGCTGCCGGTTACTAGTATCACCGAAGGAAATGGCCCCTTTCCATCTGGAATGGTGATAGTGCCTGCCAGAAAAACACTGTCGGCTTTTTTATTCTGAAATACAATTTCTTCTGATCTGTATGGATAAGGTTCAACCGGATTTTGCGGCCGCGCCGGACCTGTTACGCTATCGGTTTTTGCAAGATCCAGGGGCAGTTCCGCACCCTGATTCCACGTTCCTGTGATCGTATTTTCTGCAGCATTTAAATGCCCGCTGTATTTTCCTTTAATAAGCGGTATGTCAACTACTATTGCACCATTGTTATACGTTGTATGCGCTGTCGGAATTCCGTTTACACCCTGATCAGGACTATCGAGAACTGTGTAAATGGAATCGCCATCCACTTCAAAATTAAATACGATGCGCAATTCAATGCCTACTTTCAGTTTGCCGATCCACTTGCCGTCTAACGCTGCAGGAACTGTTTGTCCGTGCAGAATGGAAAACAAAAAAACAAGGGCCAAGATACATGCGATTTTATTTTTCATACAACAAATAATTCTACAATTGTTTTTGCCTTCGAAATTGCAGGCTCGTGTTTATTGATTTGCATCACAGGAAATATGCAGATGTGTTTAAGGGCACACCATCACATAAATTAAATGTAATCTCCGTTATAAAAAATAAATACGCAACCTGATATGCGATCCCGTTTATTTTACAAATGCACCGAAGCAGCGGCAGATGTAATGGCAGTCCTTCCCGGATACACCTTTAACGCTTCCTGCAAACAATCCATCGCCTTATTGATATCCGGCTTGTTCAGCACGTAAGCAATACGCACTTCATTTTTCCCGAGGCCCGGTGTTGAATAAAATCCGGTTGCAGGTGCGAGCATCACAGTTTCCTGATGATATGCAAAGGAATCCAGTAACCACTGACAAAATTTATCAGAGTCGTCGATTGGCAATCGGGCGATCGCGTAAAATGCGCCGCCGGGTAAAGGACATAAAACGCCATCCATCGCATTCAGCCTTTCCACACATAAATTCCTGCGTTCAACATATTCTTTTTCAACGGCAGTAAAATAATCATCCGGCACATCGAGAAATGCCTCTGCAAGTATTTGTTCAAGTGTGGGCGGAGATAGTCTCGCCTGCGCAAATTTGAGAGCAGTCTCCATTACTTTATTATTGCGGGAGATAAGTGCACCAATTCTCGCACCGCATGCACTGTATCTTTTTGAAATGGAATCCATCAGCACAACATGTTCATCAAGTCCTTCGAGTTTGAGCGTGGAAAAATGTTTTTTCCCGTCGTAAACAAATTCACGATACACTTCATCTGCAAACAGAAAAAGATCATATTTAATTACGATATCCCGCAGATGTTCCAGTTCTTCTTTAGAATATAAATATCCGGTGGGGTTATTCGGATTACAGATAAGAATTGCTTTTGTTTTCGGTGTGATCATTTTTTCGAATTCTTCGATCGGCGGCAATGCAAATCCGTTTTCGATATGCGAAGTGATGGGTTTGATCACAATATTTCCGGCAGTGGAGAATCCGTTGTAATTCGCATACAGCGGTTCGGGTACGATCACTTCATCACCGGCATCGAGGCAACTCATCATACCAAATAAAATTGCTTCAGAACCACCTGTTGTGATCATGATCTGATGGTGATTTAATTGAATGTCGTATTTATTATAATAGGTTACGAGTTTCCGCCGGTAGCTTTCGAATCCTGCGCTATGTGAATATTCCAATACTTTCAGATCGGTATGTTTCACAGCATCGAGCATCTGGTGCGGTGTTTCAATATCCGGCTGCCCGATATTCAGATGATAGATCTTTATTCCTTTCAGTTTTGCTTTTTCTGCAAAAGGCACCAGTTTTCTGATAGGAGAGGCGGGCATTAATTCGCCGCGGTGAGATACTTTAGGCATGCGTCAAAGGTACATAAAAAAACTCCGTGAGCCGGTGGGCGCACGGAGTTGTCGCAGATATCATTCAAATATTAATGATTTGTATCGAATATCGTTTGTTGTTGCGGAACACTGCCTGCATCATCTTTTACAACCGTTCCTTTAAAGAACAATTTTAAAGAAGGCGTTTCAGTGTTCGACATAACCGTAATTGCTTTGTTGAAAGCACCTTCATTGGCAGCATTGTATGTTGCTGATACCCATCCTTTTTGTCCGGGTGCGATCGGCTCCTTGCTCCAGTCGGTGTTTGTACATCCGCAGGTTCTCTGCACATCCGTTACGATCAATGCTTCTTTACCTGTATTTGTAAATTCGAATTTTGCTGTTGCAGGAATATTCTGCGGAATATTACCGAAATCATAGGTATCGGATACCCACTGAAATACCGGTGCATTTGGATTCGTAGCAACAGGTTCTGTTGTTGATTGCGCTACCACTACACCTGTAATGGCCACAAATGAGATAATTGAGAAAAGTTTTTTCATTGTTTATTTTTTATTTGTTCGTTTTAATTAATTGCCTCCTGAATTGAAGATGGTTTGTTGTTCGGGAACTCCACCGGTTTGTTCCGATTTCTGAACGGTTCCTTTGAAATATAATTTAACGGAAGTTGTTTTTGCATCAGACTGCACGGTAATGGCTTTGGTGAAAGGCCCTTCTTTGGCAGCATTATATTGTGCGCTTACAAATCCTTTTTGTCCGGGCATTACCGGTTCCTTTGTCCAGTCGGTTACTGTACAACCACATGTCTTCTGAACATTGGAAATAATGATAGGCTCTTTGCCTGCATTGGTAAATTCGAATTTGTGTTCTACCGGTGTCCCTTGCGGGATGGTGCCAAAATCATGGGTTTCTTCTGACCACTGGAATTCTCCGGCATTTGGATTGACAACCGGAGCGGAAGGAGCAACATCACTGCCACCGGCAGGCGTAGAGGGCGATGCCGAATTTTGTGCGAATGACACCGTGGCCAACGATGCGATCAGGAGTGCGGAAAACAATTTTTTCATACAGTATTAAGTTTAGTTGTTAACAGATTTGCGTTTACAAATATAGGAATTTGCGTTCCAAATTCGGCGAAAAATAACAAGAATTATACCACGCAACGGATTTTCTGATTTTTTTTCATCAGCAAGTCCAGGGCTTCTTCCTTGCCCCCTGAATTGCTTATTTTTGCGACACCTGATTTTCCTGTATTTATGTCTGAATTAACACAAAATAAATCCGTCACGTTCGAGGATTTTAAAAAAGAGGTCATTGCTGATTTTTCTATTGCCTGCCTGAGCCGCGAAGCCAGTCTTATCGGCCGTCGGGAGGTGCTCACCGGAAAAGCCAAATTCGGCATATTCGGTGACGGCAAGGAAGTGGCGCAACTCGCCATGGCGAAAGTTTTTAAGCCGGGTGATTTCCGCTCGGGTTATTATCGTGATCAGACATTTATGTTCGCCTCAGGCATGTCGAATGTTGAAGAATTCTTTGCCCAGCTGTATGCGATCCCTGATATTGAAATTGAACCTGCATCAGGAGGTCGGCAAATGAACGGGCATTTCGCCACGCGTAGCCTTGATGTTAACGGTAACTGGAAGGAATTGAAGGGCATGAAAAATTCCTCTGCAGATACATCGCCCACCGCTTCGCAAATGGTGAGGGCAGTAGGACTCGCACTTGCATCTAAATTATATCGCCGCAGCCCGCAGCTCGCCAGTTCGGGATTTTCTGATAATGGGAACGAGGTGGTTTTTGCCACGATAGGAGATGCGAGTACCTCGGAAGGTATCTTCTGGGAATCGGTAAATGCAGCAGGTGTATTGAAGATCCCGCTTGCTTTTTTTATCTGGGACGATGGATATGGGATTTCGGTGCCTCAGAAATACCAGACAACAAAACAAAATATTGCAGAGATAGTGTCGGGTTTTCAGCTCGATGAAAACGGGAACGGTATCAGAATTTATTCGGTGAAGGGATGGGATTATG
>CAYTFT010000210.1:0-5336 GCA_964437155.1 uncultured Chitinophagales bacterium
TGATCTTGCAGAAGAAATTTATTCCATTCTGCATGATAAAATTTTTGTTGCACATAATGCAGGCTTCGATTATAGTTTTCTGAAAAGTCATCTTGCAGAGAACGGATACGACCTCCGCACAAAAAAACTTTGCACTGTGCGGCTGAGCAGAAAAATATTCCCCGGTTTCAGAAGTTATAGTCTGGGGCGGCTGAGCGAGGCCCTGGGTGTATCGATCAACAACCGACATCGCGCTGCAGGCGACGCACTGGCAACGGCGGAGATTTTCGGTATGCTGTTGAAGAATGACAGGGAAAACAATATTGACACTGCCCTAAAGCGCACTTCCAAGGAGCAGCATCTTCCGCCCAATATGGAACGCACACGCATTGAAAATTTACCGCAGCAATGCGGTGTATATTATTTCCACGATAATACCGGGAAAGTAATTTATGTAGGGAAAGCAAAAAATATACGCAGCAGGGTGTATGGTCATTTTACCTATGCCGATTATCATGGAAAAGAAAATGATCTGCGCAATTCTGTTTTTGATATCACCTACGAACTGACAGGTAATGAACTGGTGGCACTCCTGCTGGAAAGTGAAGAAATAAAAAGAAAATTTCCGAAATTCAACGCATCGCAAAAAGCATGGGACCGCAATTATTGTATTTTCAGATTTACCGACCAGCGTGGATACATACATCTGGCAATTGAAAGATTCAACAGAAAAAAAGAAGTATTAAAAGTATTTCCGGATATCCTGAGTGCAAGAAGTTACCTGAATGAAAAAATGCATGTATTTCAGTTATGTGCAAAATACTGTCATCTGCAAAAAGTTATAAAAGCCTGTTACAATCATGAACTCGGTATCTGCCTGGGAGCATGTATTGAAAAAGAGGATCCTGCTTCCTATAATGCACGCGTGGAAGATGCGATGCAGGCATTTAACAGTGAAGGGCATTCCTATTTTATTATCGGCACCGGAAGAAATGCAGAGGAATGCAGTGTGATCTATGTGGAAAAGGGACATTATCTGGGATTCGGATTTACCGCCACCGAAAATATTCAGGGCGATCACGCGGTATTGACAGATGCGATCAAATGGCGGCCCGACACGCCCGATGCACAGCGGATACTGCTCGGATGGATGGAACGCAACCGCAGCCATACCGGGTACAAGATCGTTCACGTGTAAGAAAACCCGGATTTATTCCGTCACAATTCATGTATCTGCCATCCCGTTATCAGGTGTTTATGGCGTAATTTAGCGCCCAACAAAATGGTATTACCTTTTTTCAAATGAGCGCTACCCTTCTCAAACAAACGGCCGCAACTGCATCACTGAAAATAATGCTGATCCGCACACCGGAAGATCTCGGCCATCCTTTACTGCTTGCAGTGCAAAAAACCGTATCACAAAAACTGGTAGATCAGGACAACGGCATCATCACACATTATGCTCCGGATCATATTCTTTGTGTTGCGATCCTTAAAAAAATCACCGACCAGACAAAAGGGGAATTACTGGAAGAAGCCAGGATCAAAGGCGGACATATCGCTAAAAGAATTAATCATGAAAAAGCCGCGCAGGCAGCAATAATTCGTGCCACCGGTTCCGTCTTAAAAGATGAGGTGCTTGCGCTTGCAGAAGGAATTTCTTTGGCGAATTATCAATTCATTAAATATAAAAGTGAGAAGAAAGAAAATCCACTCAAAGAATTAATAATTGATGATCAGGAGATCGGGCAATCTGAACTGGATGAGCTGAAACATGTGATCGATGGCAATCAGCTTGCAAAAGATCTCGGCAATGAACCGGTTGTCGGACTAAATGCTGTTCAGCTCGGAGAAAAAATCTTACAGATGAGTGCCGATCTGCAATTTAATGCCGCAATTTTAAACAAAGAACAAATTGAAGCATTGCGCATGGGAGGATTATTAGGTGTGAATGCAGGCAGTTCTGTACCGCCCACTTTTTCCATTCTGGAATATAAACCACAGCATGCGAAAAATATCAAGCCGCTGATTTTTATCGGCAAAGGAGTAACGTACGATACCGGCGGATACAGCTTAAAACCATCGGGTTCGATGAGCGGAATGAAAATGGATATGAGCGGAGCGGCAGCAGTGATCGGTGCATTCCATGCGATCGTAAAAAATCAGTTGCCGGTATATTGTATCGGTTTGATTCCTTCCACGGATAATCGCATAAATTCCGATGCGCTGGTACCGGATGATGTGATCACCATGCATGACGGAACCACGATCGAAGTATTAAATACCGACGCAGAGGGAAGGCTCATCCTCGGCGATGCCCTCAGCTATGCAAAAAAATATAATCCCGAACTCGTAATTGATCTGGCGACACTCACCGGTTCTGCGGCTGCGATAACCGGCGCACTCGGAAGTGCCATGATGGGAACCGATAAGATCTATAAAGATGAATTAATAAATTGCGGAGAGATAACGGCAGAACGCTTATGGGAAATTCCCTACTGGAAAGAATTTGCGGATATGCTGAAAAGCGATGTTGCCGATCTGAAAAATATCGGCGGTGCCGTCGGCGGCAGTGCAACTGCCGGAAAATTCCTCGAACATTTCACCGATTATCCGTGGCTGCATCTTGATATTGCGGGACCTGCTATTCTCAAAGACGAAGAACCCTATAAACAAAAAGGCGCCAGCGGCGTGGGTGTGCGATTATTATATTCGTTTGCGAAAAGGTTTGCAGAGATGAGTTCCTGAATCAGATTATTCAATTTCGTCTTCCTCTTTCTCGTCTTCTTCAAACAACTGGTATTTTCCTTTCCTGTTTTTTTTGATCTTTTCCTTCACATTGAAAATATTAAAAGAAAATCCGCCGTCGGTTACAAGTTTGTTCTGATGTGAAGCATCCGGCTCGAAATATTGCTGATACAGAAAATTCACTTCGAACCCCACCCTTCTGGAAAAAAAATATGCGAACCCGGGCCCTACAGCAAAACTCGAATGGTCAACGATGGAACCTCCTTCCCTGAATGCAGTTGTTCTGTCGAAACCGTATTGCACATTACTGATCAGAAACGCGGCAGGCGATAAATTATAATAATAGGCAAGATAAGGTGTGAACCGTATCGCAGTGGTAAGCGCTGTGTCGATGGTAAAAGTTAAGTTGGAGGAAAATCCGCACAATAAATGATCGGAAACAAAATAGCCGAGGCGGGGTGTTACGGTAAATTTAAATTCATTATACAAATCTTTATCCGTAATACTTGCGGTCATACCGCCACCCGAGCGAAAGGTCCCTTTACCTGTTGGATACCGCTGCCCATACAGGAAAACAGGAAATCCGAATAAAAAAAGTAAAAGTGTTTTTTTCATGGTATTACAATTTAACTGTCTCCTGCAACTAAAATAAAGTCCTTTACGCTCTTAATTCAATTTTGCATTGATATACTGGCCCAGTAATTCAATGGCAACATTATTATCGCCACCGATCGGGACAATAATATCTGCATACTGCTTGGAAGGTTCAATAAATGCATCATGCATCGGCCTTACCGTATGCATATACCGTTTCATCACTTCCTCAACATCTCTGCCCCGTTCCTCCATGTCCCGTTTTACCACGCGCATTAACCGATGGTCGGCATCTGCATCAATAAATATTTTCAGTGTAAACAACTCTCTGATAAATGCCTGGGTGAGAATTAAAATTCCTTCCACAATAAGTACTTTATTCGGTCTGACGGTAACGGTAGCTGACTGGCGCGTACAGGTTAACATGCTGTATATCGGCTGTTCGATGGATCTGCCTTCCCGGAGATCGAGAATATGCTGCCGGAGTAAGGACCACTCAATTGCATCGGGATGATCATAATTTACCAGTTTGCGTTCTTCCGGCGGTAAATGGGAATTATCTTTATAATAGGCATCCTGAGAAATAACGGCAACAAAATCTGCAGGTAATTGCCGCACCAGTTTATTTACAAAGGTGGTTTTCCCTGAGCCCGTTCCCCCGGCAATTCCGATAATGATCATACTGAATTTTGTGTGAAGTTAATGAGATGCCAGAATTTTCTCAACCCGCGGATCCATGATCCTGAAAAACAAAGGCGGTATTAATGCCATAATGATCATGGCGGGATAACCTGCAGGCAATTGCGGAGCATCATCGAGGTGGCGTAAGATCTGATATTTTCTGGATGCGAGATAATGGTGATCGGAATGCCGCGTTAGTTCAAATAATACAAGCCTCCCGATCACAAAATCTGAATTCCAGGAATGCCAGGGCTGCACTCTTTCAAAATCTCCGGACGCCGACGGCTTGCGCGATAAGCCGTAATGTTCTATATAATTGACTGCTTCCAGTAATAAAATTCCAATTAATGCAGCAAATAAAAAGGCAAACATCACATAAATTCCCGCAACTAAACCAATCAGGATAATAAACGCAAATTCAATAACAATAAACCAAAGCATTTCATTTTGTGCCGATATAATCCTTTTCCCTTCCTGTTGCAATTCGGTTTTCTGAATATGCCATGCAGACAGCAGAGTGCCGGGTATCGTTCTGCAATAAAACCGGTAAATATTCTCATGCATCCTTGCCGATGACGGATCAACTGCTGTTGCAACACGTTTATGATGTCCTTTATTATGCTCGATAATAAAATGCATATATAAACTGGTGAGCAATAATGATTTGGCGAGAAATCGCTCAATACCATTTTTTCTGTGGCCGAGTTCATGTGCCACATTAATGCCGATCACACCGCAGCAGATCCCCATACTCAGCACCATACCCATTGTTTCATAAATCCGGAGATGTGCATCGTGCACCGTGATAAGAAAAAACAACAATAAGCCATATTGAGCCGGCACAAACAAATACAATAAAAAATCGTACACCGGGTCTTTTTTAGCGATCTCCTCTTCTGTGGCAGAGAGATTTTTTATATCGGGCGGCCATAAAAATTCCAGTACCGGCAGGAACAGAAATGCATATACGGGCGTGATAAAAACCCAGATACCACCGAGGTAAATAGATAAAAATGCAGCAAGCGGGACCGAAAGTGCTGTTAAATATTTGTAAATCTGTTTTGCCTGCATGCTTCAAAGTTAAGAGAATTGGCGCATTTGCATTTTCCGAATTTCTAATGTGACATATATCACTGTTTCCCGGTGCCGGATAGTGAAACTTTGCATTACGATTACTAAATTACTTATTATGCAAATTGTATCAGCGAAACGGAATATACAGGATCTTACGATCGGAAGAAAATTTAATTACCATGAATATAATGTTTTTACAAGTGCAGTGGCAGCAGCAAATACTACAACCGGGCCTGTAATTACTGAAGAACATATCGCCA
>CAYTFT010000211.1:0-5330 GCA_964437155.1 uncultured Chitinophagales bacterium
CATGAGGGAGATAAATTTTCCGGACTCGGAAAAATGAAATGGACAAACGGTGACCAATATGTTGGTGAGTGGAGTGATAATGATATGCATGGATACGGCGTGTATGTTTTTGCCAATGGTACGGTAAAGGCCGGCAACTGGAGTTATGGCGTTTTAAAAACCGGACAGAATTACGGATATGCGAAAACCGGCAGTAAGATCACTTCGAATAATCTCGATCTTTTTCAATCCCTAAATTTCGCAACTTCTGATTGTCAGAGCGGAGATTGCCTCAACGGAAAGGGAAGTAAAAAATACAGCAGCGGATTATTGTATGAAGGAGAATTTAAAGATGCACTGGAAGACGGTTATGGAACTATGGTATTTACTGACGGCTCAAAGCAATCGGGATATTTTGAACAGGGAAAACCCAATGGATTATACAAGGTAACATTCCCGAGCGGAGATATTCTCATCGGCGATTGTATCAATGGGAAACCCGACGGATATGCAATTTATGTTTTCGCTTCCGGAAATATTGTTGTTGAATATTATATCGATGGAATTTATATAAGGGATGCGATCGCCGCCGGAGATGCGTCGGGATTTCAACCCGTGCCCAATCAATTTGGCTCGTCACCCAAAACTACTGCGGTAGTCAGTAAATCAAAATAATGCATTCCTTTTGCAGGATATCATTCAGTGAATAAAAAGATGAAGATGCATGAAACTGAAATTGTATAATATATTCCTGATCTGCATCTTTTTACCCGGAAGCATTTTTGCGCAAAATAAAATGAATGTGAAATATGCGCAGGATGTATTTAACCGGCTGGTGAAGACGATCAATCAATCGACTCCGTCAAAACCGCAACTTGTTATTTCTCCTTCCAATGACCTGATCGCCGTAACGAATAAAAACGGCGAGGTGATGGTGGGCTATAGCCTCATTGATCATTGCAGAAGTTTCGGGAAAGATTCGTCGAATGCACTGGCACATATATTATCGCATGAGCTGACACACTATTACAGCAATCATTTCTGGGCGGAAAATTTCGGTTCTGCTTATGCCGATCTTAACTGGGGACAACTGATAGCCAACGCAGGGAAAACTTATTCAGTAATAAAATTATATGAAACACAGGCAGATGAATACGGAATGTATTATGCCTTCGCTGCCGGATATAAAACTTTGCTTATCGGTGATCGCGTGCTCGACAGTGTATATGCATGGTATCGCCTTGATCAGCAATTGCCCGGATATCCATCGCTGTATGAAAGAAAATCTATCGCGCTTTCCGCAAAAGAAAATATCGCGCATCTTTTACCCGCATTCGAAACGGGTAATTACCTCATGGAGATCGCACAAATAGTATCCGGAACACAGCAATCGCAACTTGCGCAGATGGCGGGTTATTATTATGATGAAGTTATTGCGCATAAGATTCAGACAAAGGAATTGTATAATAATTCCGGACTCGCAAAATTAACAGGACTGATGCCTTATTTTGATGACAGCATCAGCAGCATTCGGTTTCCATTTATGCTTGAAACGAAAAGCCTGTTATATAATAATGCAGGAAGCCGAGGTGACCAATCGGAATCTGACAGTGTAATGCAGGAAATTATTCATGCCGGACTGGAGGAAGCGGAGGAGTTGTTTTTGAATGCGATACGTGCCGACCGTAATTTTTTTCCAGCGCATATCAATCTTGCAATACTGTATATTTTGATGGGAAAATACGGCGCAGCAGATGATGAACTGGGTGTGGCTGCGCGGCTGCAAAGTGAAAACCATTATGCTGCGACAGAATTATCCGCTATCCTCGCAGCATGCAGAAAAAATAATGACGCAGCACTTTCCTACTTCGATAATGCGAAGGAAGCAGGGAGTTTAACTGCCGCCTATAATCAGCAATTGTTTTTTGGCGGTGGTGATGCAACGGGCCGGCAAACGGAAAACAGTTATTATTCAACAGATACAACCGAACAATTCGGCCAGCGCAACGTGTTTGAATTTCTTGATATGCTCGCACCGAATAAAAGCTACAGGATTGATCTGATCAGCGAAAAAGCTGCTTTGTATATTGATACCGCATCCGATTATACGGTGTATTATATCCGCGCCACAATAAAACCATCGCCAGGTAAGATCCGTTTTATGGTTTTGAAGGAAAATGCAAAAACAACTACATCCAAAGGACTTCGCAGAGGAGATACAATTGTGGACCTCCAGAAAAAATATGGTAAACCGGCAACTGTTATTCTCGAGGCAGATGCAGCGATATGGTCCTACCCGGGTCAGAATTTACTGGTGTGGGTGGAAAATGACCAGATTATGAAATGGGCATACTGGTGGGTGAAATAAAATACGGAATTTGAAAGTCCATCTTATTCCATTATGCAGATAGCCCGCAACTCCTAAAATAATTTACACAGAAATTTTTTGCACGCAACAAAATCTGCTTTTATCAGAGCTTAACTATTTTCCTCTCTTCCATAACATTTCCGTTGCTCACCAATTGAAGAAAATAAATGCCCGCGGCAAATGGTTTTGTGTCGATCATTTCATCATGCGCAATACCGGCTTCCGGAGAGACTATTTTTTGATAAACCTTATTTCCCTTGTCATCTGTTAAACGGATCTCAACAGAACCGGGTTGATGCGAGGTAAATTGTATAAATAAATTATCCTCCGTTGGATTTGGATAAACACGCACAAATAATTCGAGGGGTTGTTGAATGCCGACAAAGTACTCGCCTTCAATATTAATATTATCAACGTAAATTCCCTGTCCGTAATGTCCGATAGTCAATAATCCGAGTGCGATTTGTGATTCACCCAGATACGTGGAAAGATCTATCGTATCTGATTTCCACTGATCAGCGGTTGGAACCCAAAGATCGTCCTGATAATCGGGTGCAGTTGCCAGACTATCGAGCGACCGCATCCATAAAGTGGTCCATGTTGCGCCGCAATCTTTTGTAATTATGATACCGAGCGAATCAGGATATCCGTTGCTCCATTTTGCATAAGCCCAGTCGAAAGATAATTTCGCAGAGAGCGCATCCGTGAGATCGAATTGCGGAGTTACCAATACATCATGCGCGCCATTGGTATCGTTGTAATAATTATCAAACACAATCGATTTGGCGCTTGTGCCGAAACCGCCGGCATCGGTCGTCTGATACCAGAATATATTATCCGTATTCGCATCCTGTTCTGTCCAGTCCGGTGCGGGATACATAAATTCAAAATCTTCAGCCATCGGCATTTCCAGAATGGGGGAAACGGTAATGTATTCTGTTTTTGTTTCCACATCATCCCCGTTAATATTTGTCGCCGTTAATGTTACGGTATAATCACCGGGTGTTGCATATAAAACAACCGGATTGTCTTCTGTTGAAGTTGCAGGAACTCCGCCGGGAAAATTCCATAATACGGATTCAGTATTTTCTGTAGAAAGATTGGTAAAGGAAACACTGGTGCCCGGACAAACAACCGTAATATCTGAAGTGAAGTCGGCTGCAGGTATCGGATAGGGCTGATACAGAGAGGATTCCCATACGCCTTTCCCGTAATATCCGACACGAACGATACTGTTCGGACTTCCGTCGTTGAAGAACATAATATCCTGAATATTCGCAATGGAAGGTAAACCGGTACCGAAATCATCCCAATGATCCATTGTAATATTATGATAATATACGCTTGCTGCATTCGCAATATAAATGGATTCATCATCGCTGTAATCGTCGAGATACATACCGACAATATTAATTGCCGGTAAACCGTAAGTAATATTTACCCAGGTTGCTCCTGCATCATCGCTGCGATACACATAACTGTAAGTATATAAATAAACGACATCAGGATCGTATTTTGAAATGGCAAGTCCCACGCGCAAATTGGTTGCACCCGGCGCATCCAATGTTGTCCATGTTGGCACTGCAGCAAGAGCATTTGTTGAATGCATAAGTTTACTGTCTGCTCTTGCCACCCATACATTATTTGCATCGGCAGGTGAAGCGGCAATTGCTTTTACTTCTTTATTCATGGCAGTGATTTGTGTCCAGTCGGGACTTGTTGAAGATAAATTATCACATCGCCATACTTCATATTGCGTAACAAAACCTGTTTCCGGAGAAGCCGGTGTAAATGCCATGCGAACGGATCCGGCATCAGGATCTGCAATGGGAGAATTCCAGCTCTGATCACCGCCGGTTACGATTCTTCTGTTCCCGTTATAATAATATACTCTGTTGTATGTTAAATAATCAAACCACATGCGTGCGCCCCAGTCACCGCCGCGGTTGCAATACCAAACCGGATCACCGTAATATAATTCGCCGTTATCCTGTGTTCCGATACTTACAATTGCATTGCTTAATTTACTTTGTGCTGCATGATAAATTTCAGTTGCACCCAATCCGTTTGCATATTCTGTCCAGGTATCGCCTTCATCATAACTCAGAAAAATACCGCCGTCATTTGCATCAAATAACATGGTATGGTCATTCGGATTATGAATGATATGATGCATATCCGTATGGCAATCGGCCCACCAGTCTGTATATTGTGTCCACGTTGCTCCGCTGTCAACACTTTTCCAGATCACATGACAGGCGACAAATACTTTTCCTGCCGAATCCGGATCTACCGTAATATCAAAATTATAATTGCCTTGTCCGCCTTCGAGTGCACTATAACCATTTAAATTCGGATAATCTGTTTTCACCATCGTGAAATTCATTCCAGCATCTTCTGAGCGATATACCGTTGTTTGTCCTGCAATAACTGCGATATAAACAAAATCAGGATCTGCAGCACTCACGCCTAAACGCGAACCGTTTGCCGATCCGCCGCCGGGTATAATTATTTCAGAAGTTAAGTTCGTCCAGGTATCTCCCCAGTTGGGGGAGCGGAAATAATTTCCGTCATAATCAACGGCATACACTACACCATTCTCTGACGGATTAAACACCATATCTGTAAATGCACCGTCGGGTTTTACTTCCGTCCACGTAACGGCACCATCCGTTGTTTTAAATAAGCCATCATTTGTTGCCGCAATGATCGTATTGTGATCGTCGGGCTTCATTAATAATTCAAGCGCCATCCGCGTACCAATCGTTGCATTTGCGGGATTCCATGTTGCACCACCATCAGTACTTTTATATACACCATAACTTGAATAATAATAATTCGGATCGCCGGTGCCGAGATAAACAATATTATTATCTGTAAAATCAATACAAACAGATGCACAATTTAACGGAGGCAACACATCAGTACCGGTCACTGTCCAGTTGGCACCAACATCATGACTCACATATAATCCTCCTGAAGC
>CAYTFT010000212.1:0-5327 GCA_964437155.1 uncultured Chitinophagales bacterium
CGGGCAGAGCTCGATGATGTTGCCGTGGAACGGCGCCACGTAGGGGCGGTTCTCGCCAGCGACGGATTTAAAGATACCATTCGCGTGATGTCGCCGTTCCTGCGTCCCGATCATATTCTCATTCACGGGACAAAAGGGCTTGCCGTTAAAAAAAAGGGAATCGAAAAACTGCGTGACAAAGGGCGTATAGCAGGCAAAAATGTTTTGACGATGAGTGAACTCATCCGCTCCGAAACAGTGGTGGTGCGTGTGGGATGTATGGCAGGTCCCAACCTCGCAAAAGAAATAGCAGCAGGGCTTCCGGCAGCAACCGTAATTGCAAGCCGTTTCGATGAAGTGATCCATGAAGGAGCGCGCGTTTTAAAAGGACCGAAATTTCAGGTGTATGGAAGTTATGATATTATCGGTGTTGAACTCGCCGGTGTTTTGAAAAATATTCTTGCCATCGGATCGGGTATTGTTACGGGACTCGGGCTCGGAGAAAATGCACGTGCATTATTCATCACAAAAGGCTGGGCTGAAATAATTAAACTGAGCGAAACATTAGGAGCCGATGTTAAATCATTTCTCGGTCTCGCAGGTATCGGTGATATTATTGCAACCTGCTCCTCTCCCAGCAGCCGGAATTTTTCAGTGGGATTCCGCCTTGCCAAAGGAGAAAAAATTTCGGAGATCCAAACCTCGATGGAAGAAGTTGCCGAAGGAGTGAATACGATCCGTATCGCCAACGGCCTCGCAAATTATTATAAAGTAAACTGCCCGATCATTAAAACACTCTATCAGGGAATTTTTGACGATCTCAATGTCAATACCGCTATGGAATATTTAATGCGGTACCGAATGGGAATGGATGTGGAGTTTCTGTGATTGAAAACTGCTCCTGCTAACAAGATTTTATTGGGGATAAAATAAAATCGGGTATCAAGTATCAAGTATCGGGTATCAAGTATCAGGTATCGAGTATTGGGTATTGGGTATTGGGTATTGGGTATCGGGTAGTGGGTAGTGGGATATCGACAAAATAATTGTATGTGCCTATATTTCTTGCAATAATGAATAATTAATATATAAATTATGTCTCGCAGAAGTACCCAACAAGATGACTTTGAAATTTAATCAATACTTGCTATTTTTGAAAGTATATTGTTTATCCTAAATAAATCCTCCTAATGCATAATTATAAGACGTTAAAAGTTTGGAATGCATCTGTTGACCTGTCTGTTAAAATACATTCTATTACTAAATCATACCCGTCTGTTGAGCGGTATAATTTGATTGATCAAATGAATAGATGCAGTATCTCGATTGCCTCGAATATTGCGGAAGGTGCCGGCAGAACTACGGCAAGAGATTTTCACAGATTTCTTGGTATCAGCCAGGGTTCATCCTTCGAACTTGAAACCCAACTGATAATATCATACAAATTAAATTATATAAATACCGACGATTTCCGAAGTTTATCGGCAGAAATTGAAAATATTCAGAAGATGTTATTTCGTTTTATGCAATCAATAGAACAAAAACTAAATAAAATTAAATAGAAATAATTTAACTGAAATATTGCGGTTAAATTCAATTATTTTTTATTAAAAAGTTATTACTAATGATCCAAAGTGCGCATTCTGCACTGCCTGAGTAGAAACATTCTTTCAATTTTTGTAAAAAATATTCTTAGAAGCCAAAGGATAATATTTCATATATAAAAAAACAATGAAAATCCTGACAATTAATAATCCTCAACAGTGTTAAATCACTTCGAAACAGTATTCATTCCCGATACCCGATACTCAATACCCGATACCCATTACCCGATACTAATAACATTTTAACCCAAAAAATCTCTGTCAACTCTCAGATTCTCTCAAATTTAATCACCGATCCTGCAACAATCCCGTATTGCGCACAAAATCCGGCATTTACTTCCACAACATATTGTGCAGGAAAATGCGAAGGAATGGACTGCTCCGAAAACGGCGTCGTATTTTCTGCAATGGAAACAATTTCCATTTTTGCATTGACATAAATAATATCGAGCGGAAGGATTGTATTTTTCATCCAGAATGCCTGCGGCTCCTCTACATCAAAAATAAACAGCATCCCCTGCGTATTACTCATCACCGAGCGGTTCATCAATCCCTGTTGGCGTTCGCCGTCATTATCGGCAATTTCGATATTGATCTTTAAAATCTCAGCCCCGTCAGGTTTCTTAAAGGTGAGTTCACCTTCTTTTTTAAACTGTGGCTGGCCGGCATTCAGTTTTTTATGCGGCTCCGGTTTGGGTTCATCTTTGCAGGCAGTAAAAAACAGGGAGGGTGTCAGCAGCAATAAAAACAAAATCCTTTTCATACGGTATATATTCATTGTAAAGATATTGATTATCAAAGATTCCATAAAAGCAGCGGCACTCACCGGTAAAAAAAGGCATTTTACCGAACATAAAGCCACCTATGTCTGCCCGGCTGTAACCTGAACCCTCCTGCTGCGTTACTTTTGTCATAAAATCAAGTATATGCAAATTGTTGATGATCCTGATAAGCGCCCGCAACCGGAAACAAATATTCCACAGCAGCGGTTCTATCTGACCGGACTTGCACTGGTCATTTCGGGTGTGCTGTACCTGCTCGACAGGTCGGGCACGATCATAACACCCATCCGCTTTCTCAGCTGGGAATTTCTGCTCATCATTGCCGGTATCTATATCGGTGAAAAACATAATTTCAAAAATCTGAGCTGGCTGGTTTGTATCGGCATCGGATTATATTTTATCCTGGATGATTTTTATCCGCATTTTGACCTGCGTTTTTATTTCGGGCCCTTGCTGCTGATCGCGCTGGGTGCCTATTTTTTGTTTAGTCCGCGTGCCTTCAAAGGCAGAACACGCAAAGCGCGCTTTAACCATTCCAACAGTTATGAAAAAGGATTTGCCTCCGACAATGCAGGCAGTGACGATTATATTGATATCGTTTCCATTTTTGGCGGGGTGAATAAAAATGTGATGAGCAAACAATTAAAAGGCGGCGAGGCTACGAGTATTTTCGGTGGCACAGAACTCAATTTGATGCAGGCCGATTTTCAGGGGAAAGTAATTCTGGAGCTGACACAAGTATTCGGCGGCTGCACGCTTATTGTTCCACCCAACTGGGATGTAAAAACAGAGATCGTAAGTATTTTCGGTGGTGTGGAAGATAATCGTCCCACACAGAATATTATTCCCGATCCGCATAAAGTTTTATTGATAAAAGGGACCTCCATTTTCGGGGGTATTGAAATTAAGAGCTACTGATCTGCATTATGGCGAGAAACCTGCTGTCATCGAGCGCTTTTATCCGCACATTCATCCTGGCATGGTTTATCTGGATGCTTTTGCATGCAAGTCTGATTTACTGGCTCGGCTATTCGGTAAGCCTGTCGGTAAGCGACAGCCTGTTATTTAATATTCCCTTAATGGCAATTTGTTTGTTTCCAATTTACATGATGCAATATTATCTCCCGAAAAAAGAAAAACTCGGATACATTATAATTGCCGGAATTTTAATTTCGCTGATCGTCACTTTCATCAGCGGTTTATTGATAAGCCTTGTTCTTTCAGGCAATGCAGAATATTTATCCTTCGTAAACAAATCTTATCCGGTGCGGCTGGGAGTTGCATTTTTATTATCTGCCTGTACACTCATGGTGAATATTCTCGTTTACACGCTTGAGGATCAGAAAATGGCTGAAAAAAGGCGGCATGAAGCCGAACAACTCAGCAAAGAATCTGAATTGCAGAATTTACGCAGTCAGTTGCAACCGCATTTTTTATTCAACAGTCTGAATTCGATCTCTGCACTCGCCGGCTCCAGACCGGAGGAGGCAAGAAAAATGATCCAGCAATTATCTGATTTTTTCCGCGGCACGATCCGGAAGGACGACAGAAGTTTGGTTTCCCTGAAGGAAGAACTCAGTCATTTACAATTATATCTGGATATTGAGAAAGTGCGGTTCGGCCACCGCCTCGAAACAGAGATAATTTGTGATGATGCGGCTGCTTCGATGAAAATACCTCCTCTCCTGCTGCAACCTGTTATTGAAAATGCGATCAAATTCGGATTATATGATACGACGGGCAATGTGGTGATCCGGATTAAGGCAGAGAAAGAGGATCATCACCTGATCGTAACCGTGCAAAATCCCTTTGATGCAACCACAACACAACCACAAAAAGGAACAGGGTTCGGATTACAATCGGTGCAGCGCCGGTTATTTTTATTATTCTCGCGGACAGATCTCCTGCACACTTCTGCCCGTGATGCTGTTTATACTACCACCATTAAAATTCCACAGATACAATGATACGTGTATTAATAATTGATGACGAACCCCTTGCGCGGAGTATTGTGAAAGAATACCTGTCTGCGCATGCCGATGTTGAAATTGCCGGTGAATGCAGCGACGGTTTTGAAGGCGTAAAGGCGATCGCAGAATATAAACCCGATCTTATCTTTCTTGATATACAGATGCCGAAAATAAACGGATTTGAAATGCTCGAATTAGTGGATACCCTGCCATCGGTGATATTCACCACTGCATTTGATGAGTATGCAATAAAGGCATTCGATATTCATGCAGTGGATTATTTATTAAAACCCTTCAGCAAAGAACGTTTTGATAATGCCCTTGCGCACTGGCGGGAAGCGCGTCCTGCGGCACAGGAAAAAGGGGAAGCACTGCTGGCAACCGTATCGGAAAATGAACAACAGCCGCAGCGCGTGGTGATCAAATTAAATAACAAGATCAAAATAATCCCTTTCCACGAAATCATTTTCATTGAAGCGGCAGAGGATTATGTATTTATTTATACTGCTGAAGGCCGCTACATGAAACATAAAACCATGCACTTCTTTGAAAATGCACTCGATAAAAACCGCTTTGTGCGTTGTCACCGGAGTTATATTGTGGATGTGCAGCAGATCAACCGCCTGGAAGTTTATGAAAAGGACAGCCATATTGCCGTTTTAAAATCCGGCGCAAAGGTTCCTGTGAGTAAAAGCGGATATACCCGATTGAAAGCAGTGTTGGGCGTTTGAGGGGAATTCGATTGTATTCGCTTCCCCATAAAAAAACATCCCGGTATCGGGAGATATCGGGATGCCGTTCATAAAAGAACCAGAATCATTTTGCCTTTTTGGCCTGCTTTTCAGCTCTTTTTTCCTTCTTCGTTTTTTCAGGCTTTTTCTTGGTTTCTTTTTTCATGTTTTTACCCTTTGCCATAAAACTCAATTTTGGTTAAGCAATTTTAAGCGAAATGCATCGGCTGTGCAAATGATAATGCACAGGGGAATGTGAAA
>CAYTFT010000213.1:0-5308 GCA_964437155.1 uncultured Chitinophagales bacterium
GGAAACTTTTAAACTTTATTTGGTTTCCAAAGTTTCGTGCGTATACCTTTGTGCCGGAAAAACAGAGGCCTGCCTTTATCATGAGTGAAGAAGCCAAAATATTAGAACGCTGTGAGCGTCTTTTCATGCGCTACGGTATCAAGAGCGTGACCATGGATGACGTGGCGCACGAACTGGGTATGAGCAAAAAGACCCTTTACCAGTATTTTGAGAATAAGGAGGAGCTGGTCAGAAAGGTAACCACCAATCATTTCGAATGTCAGAACAGGATGATCGAACAGGTATTGATCGATTCCAAAACGGCCATTGACGAAATGTATGGTATTGCACGCTGGATGAATAAAATGAGCAAGGATATTCATCCCGGCCTTATGTTCGATCTGCGAAAATATCATCCCGACAGCTGGAAGTTGTTTACCAATTACCGCGATGCAGAGATACTCAACAGCATCATGCATAATCTGAACCGCGGAATCAGGGAGGGTTTATACAGAGAAGATCTGAAGGTTGAAGTGATCGCGCGTATTTATGTGGCAAGAGTGGAAATGTTTATCGATAATGAAGTTTTTCCCTATGACAAATTCCCTCCTGAAAAAACATTTAATGAATTTATGGATTATCATATCCGTGGAATTGCAACCCCCAAAGGAATTAAATATCTCGAAAAATTAAAATCACAAAACCATGACGAATAAGATCAGAATATTTTTGGCTTCGTGGTTATTGCCCGCTGCTGTGTTTGCTCAGGCACAGACATTATCGCTGCAGCAGGCAATGGACTATGGTGTCGAAAATCAGGCGAACATTAAATCGGCCGACCTCGAGATCGAGAAAGCAGAAATAACTGTTCAGAACCGGATCTCCTCCGGATTACCCCAGGTAAATGCAAGTGTAGAATACCAGAATTTTTTCAAATTACCCACTTCCTTATTACCCGCTGAATTTTTTGGAGGACAGCCGGGAGATTATATTCCCGTGCAGTTCGGTACCGAACAAAATGTTACTGCTTCACTTACCGCTACACAACTTTTATTCAATGGTGCATGGCTGGTTGGCGTAAACGCAGCAAAAGAATACCGCGGGCTTGTGCAGGCACAAAAAGTTATTGCGGAAAAGGATGTAAAGAAAAATGTGGAGACAGCTTATTATTCAGTTCTGATTGCAAAGGAATTTGAAAAACTGCTGCAAAAAAACATCGACAATTTATCCGATGTACTGCATGAGGTAACAGAAATGAACAAACAGGGATTTGTTGAGCAGATCGATGTCGACAGGCTCACGATGAGTAAAATCACACTCGACGGGCAATTGCTTAATGCGCAGCGGCAGACGGCACTCGCAACAGATTATCTCAAATTTTCTATGGGCATGGATATGCAGACGGCAATCATACTTACCGATTCGCTGCAGGGCATGCAACAGGAATTTATGATTAATGATAATGATCAGAATTATCTTACCCGCCCCGAATTTTCAGCACTGAATACCCTTATCCGTTTAAATCAATCGAATGTGCAACTCAACAAAGCGATGTATTTACCTTCACTTGCTTTGTTTGCATCGTATTCTGAAAATGCACAACGCAATAGCTTTAATTTTTTCGATGGCGACCAGCCCTGGTTTGAAACGGGACTTATCGGTGTGCAGATGAATGTGCCTATTTTCTCGGGTATGGAACGCCGCACAAACGTGCAAACAGCCTCTATCGGATTGCGAAAAGCAGAACTGGATCAATCCACAGCCGTGCAGGGTATTTTAATGGAGATTGCAAAGGCTAAAACTGATTATCTGAATGCGCAGACAGACCTTGCTGCACAAACAAAAAATATTGCACTGGCGCAAAAAATTTATGAAACAGCATTGATCAAGTATCGTGAAGGTGTCGGGTCCAGCCTCGAACTGAATAACGCCGAAAGCACATTATATGGAGCACAGGGCAGTTATATCGGCGCGTTATTTAATCTGCTCACTGCGAAAACCAATTTAGTTAAATCATTAGGATATTATTAAATCAACATACTATGAAAAAGACGTTATTATATTTTACCGTAATTATTTTTCTTGCATCCTGCGGGGCCTCGAAATCAGGCGATCCGAAGGCAGAACTGGATAAACTAAAAAAGGAAAGATCTGCTCTGGATGAAAAAATAAAATCGCTCGAAGCGAAGATCGCCGAAACAGATACCACAGCCGCAAAAGAAGGCGAACTGGTGGCTGTTACAGATATTGTTACACAGCCGTTTACACATTATATCGAAGTGCAGGGAAAGATCGATGCCGATGAGAACGTAGTGGTAACACCGCAGATGCCCGGTGTAATTGATGCTGTGTATGTAACCGTCGGCCAGTCTGTAACGAAGGGACAGGTGCTCGCACAACTCGATAATGATGCCATGCAAAAAAATATTGAAACGCTCGAGTCGCAGTTGAGTTTTGCGAATGACGTGTATCTGAAACAAAAAGCATTATGGGATCAGAAGATCGGCAGCGAAATACAATTTCTTTCTGCAAAAAATAATGTTGAATCATTACAGAAAAGTATTGATGCAGCGAAAGAGCAAATGGCCATGAGCCAGCTCGTTTCACCTATTCAGGGTGTTGTCGACGCCGTGGACATCAAAACCGGACAGATCGGTTCACCGGGATTTCAGGGCATCCGGGTCGTAAATATGAACAGCCTGAAAGCGAAAGGCGAGGTTTCCGAATCACATTCCGCAGTTGTTGCAGATGGTGATAATGCAAAAATCATAATCACCGATTTAAATAAGGAAATAGATACCAGGCTCACTTTTGCATCTCGTGTTATTAATCCGCAAAGCCGCACATTTTCTGTTGAAGCTAAACTCGCATCAGATGCATCGTTGAAACCCAATATGATTGCGGTAATAAAAATTGCAGATTATGAGGTGCCGGAAGCAATTGTTGTCGATCTGAATATGATCCAGCATTCAAGTGATGCACATTTTGTTTTTGTTGCCTCAGAAGAGGGCGGTAAAAAAGTCGCAAAACGCAGAACAGTGGAAATAGGACAATCCTATAACGGTTTGGTAGAGATCACATCCGGATTAAAACCCGGCGATAAGGTGATCACCGCCGGCTACCTGAATCTGATTGAGGGACAATCTATTCAATATTGATTTTGAAACAGAAAAATGTGCTACCGGATATGGCAGACTTTACAGGAAGCCCGGTTATTTCGTATGTATCACATTTACATTTTCTGTCCATCCGGATAATTCCAAAAATTAACATCACTATTCCCCTGAATAATTAAATACAAGAGCATGAAAAACGTATTTAAAGAATTTAAACCTTCCAGCTGGGCGATTAATAATCGCACGACGATATTTATTATTACCGTCATGCTGACGATTATGGGTATCAGCACCTATAACGCGCTGCCGAAGGAATTATATCCCGATATCACCATGCCCACCATATTTGTGGCCACCATTTATCCGGGTGCATCACCGGCAGATATCGAAAACCTCATCACAAAAGAACTGGAAAAAGAGATCGGAGCCGTGAATGGTATTAATAAAATCACCAGCTCCTCGGTGCAGGATTATTGCAGCATCCAGGTTGAATTTGTCAGCGGTACCGATATCGATGAAGCCAATCAGAAGGTGAAGGACGCGGTAGATAAAGCCAAGCCGAATTTACCGAGTGACCTTGACCCGCAATTCGGTCCCAATGTGCAGAAACTGGAATTTTCAGATATTCCGATCCTGCAGGTGAATGTGAGCGGTGATTATGATCTCGCAACATTAAAGAAATATGCCGAACTCATTCAGGACAAAATGGAGGAGCTGCCAGAATTATCGAAAGTAGATATTATCGGCGCACCGGAAAGGGAAGTGCAGATCAATGTCGACATGTATAAAATGCAGGCCGCACAATTAACCATGTATGATATATATGCTGCGATCAGTAATGAAAACCGCATCGTATCGGGCGGTACCATGAAAGTGGAAGATATGCGCCGCAGTATTACCGTGAGCGGTGAGTTTGATAATATTGCGCAAATACAAAATCTTACGGTAAATAATATGCAGAATGCACCTATTTATCTGAAAGATATCGCCGAAGTAAAAGATCATTTCAAGGAACAGGAAAGCTTCGCGCGCATGAACACCAAAAAAGTAATTACGCTGAATGCAATTAAAAAAAGCGGAGAAAACCTGATTGAAGCCTCCGATAATATTCACGCATTACTCGATGAAATTGCAAAAAAAGATATTCCGAAAGATGTTGAAGTTACCGTAACCGGAGATACTTCTTCCACTACGAGAACACAGGTAGCCGATCTCATTAACACCATTATTATCGGTTTTATTCTTGTTACCATCGTGCTGATGTTTTTCATGGGCGCTTCCGATGCGATGTTCGTCGGATTATCGGTGCCCCTATCCATGTTTATTGCATTTATCGTCATAAGTGCACTCGGCATGTCGATGAACCTGATCGTATTATTTGCATTTCTCCTCGGACTGGGAATTGTGGTGGATGATGCGATTGTAGTTATTGAAAATACGCACCGGATATTCGCCAACGGAAAAGTACCGATAAAGGTCGCGGCGAAAACAGCAGCCGGTGAAGTTTTTCTTCCCGTGCTTGCAGGAACGATGACAACACTTGCACCGTTCTTCCCGCTATTATTCTGGCCGGGTATGATCGGGTCATTCATGAAAGGATTGCCGATCACGCTCATCATAACATTAACGGCTTCGTTATTGGTTGCTTATCTCATCAACCCTGTTTTTGCATCTACATTCATGAAGCCGCATAAACATGATGAGAAACCGAACCGCAGAAAACAAATGATATTTTCCATTATCGTAGTTGCGTTAGGATTATTGATCGATCTCGCGGGAAATCTGGTTCTCGGCAATGTTTTGATCACATTCGTATTATTATTCTGGATCTATCAATTAATTCTCCTGCATGCAGTAAAATGGTTTCAGGCAAAAGGCTGGCCCGCATTTCAGGCACGCTATGCAAATTTCCTCCGCTGGACATTACGGCGTCCCGGAACATTATTCGGAAGTATTGTGCTCACGCTTTTTATTGCCATCGGTTTACTGATGTGGCGCAAACCGGGTGTGGAACAATTCCCTGTTGGGGACCCGAATTTTATTTTTGCTTATGTCGTAATGCCTACAGGAACGGATCAGGCAACAACCGACTCCGTTACACGTATTGTTGAAGGCAGAATTTATAAAGTGCTGGGAGAAAATAATCCGCTCGTAAAGTCTGTGATCTCTAATGTAACGATCGGTGCATCTGAGGACCCGTTCGATCAGAGTGC
>CAYTFT010000214.1:0-5304 GCA_964437155.1 uncultured Chitinophagales bacterium
AATGACATTTCCGGGATTAATAAAATCCAGTGTCATCTGATTTTTAAAATTTTCCAGCACACCTACCATTCCGATCGTTGGCGTCGGATACACCGGTCCTTCCTCACTCTGATTATAAAATGAAACATTCCCGCCTGTTACCGGTGTATCGAACATGCGGCATGCATCGCCCATGCCTTTTATTGCTTGTGTGAACTGCCAGTAAACTTCCGGATTATAGGGATTTCCAAAATTGAGGCAATTGGTAACTGCGGCAGGTTCGGCGCCACTGCAAACGATATTGCGTGCTGCTTCGCTCACTGCGATCATCGCACCTTTATACGGATCGGCAAAAACATATTTCGCATTACAGTCGGTGGTGACAGCGAGGCCCTTATTTTTTCCGATGATGCGAATAATGGATGCATCACTTTTGAGGTTGGTGGAAGTATTTTTCACACCCACCATCGAATCATATTGCACGGTCACCCATTTTTTACTTGCGACATTCGGGTCGGCAGTTATTTTTTTTGCAACCCAGACGAGGTCATCGGGAATAGCAATTGTTTCCGGTTTGAATGCATGGATATGTTCCATATACACCGGTTCTTTTGTTTCGCGTTTATAGATCGGTGCACCACCACCCAGCACAAGACTTTGCGCAGGCACTTCTGCTTCCAGTTTACCATGCATAAAATATTGCAGTGAGCCGCCTTTTGTCACTTCGCCAATTATTTCGCAGTGGAGATCCCATTTATCGAAAACTGCCTCAATTTCTTTTTCCCTTCCTTTTTTCACCACCACGAGCATGCGCTCCTGACTTTCGCTCAATAATATTTCCCATGCTTTCATATTTGCCTGACGGGTAGGAACTTTATCGAGGTTAATGCGCATACCATGATTTCCTTTTGCGCTCATTTCAGATGTAGAACAGGTGATCCCCGCAGCGCCCATATCCTGCATACCGACGATTGCACCGGTTTTTATGGCTTCCAGTGTTGCCTCGAGCAATAATTTTTCCTGGAACGGATCGCCCACCTGCACCGAAGGAAGGTCCTCATGGCTTTCATCGTGCAGGTCGCCGCTGGCGAAACTCGCACCATGAATACCATCTTTTCCTGTTGCCGAGCCGACAATATATACAGGATTACCTTCGCCTTCGGCGATTGCAGAAACCGTTTCACCCACTTTTACGATGCCGACGCTCATGGCATTTACGAGGATATTGGTATTATAACAATCCTCAAAATACACTTCACCTGCAACCGTGGGCACGCCGAAACAATTACCATAATCGCCGATCCCTTTCACCACACCCTTCATCAGATGCTGTGTTTTTTTATGTGCGATATTTCCGAAACGCAATGAATTGAGCGAGCAAACCGGACGGGCACCCATTGTAAATATGTCGCGGTGAATTCCGCCAACGCCCGTTGCAGCGCCCTGATACGGTTCAATGGCGGAAGGGTGATTATGGCTTTCGATCTTAAAAGCACATGCAAGTCCGTCGCCGATATCAATAAGTCCCGCATTTTCTTCACCGGCTTCCACGAGCATTTTTTTGCCGCTGCGCGGAAGCGTCTTCAGCAATGTGATACTGTTCTTATAACTGCAATGCTCACTCCACATCACGCTGAAAATACTCAGCTCAGTGAAGTTGGGCACCCGGCCGAGGATACTTTTTATCTGGTCAAATTCTGATTCCAGCAACCCCAGTTGACGGGCCTGTTCTAATGTGGCGAATTGTTCGGACATGTATTTTGATTGAACGACAAAATTAAGGTGGAGAAAGGAAAAGCGTGATCTTATTCTCCTGAATATGTTGAAAACACCTTAACTCATTCAAACACCACCTTCACACACCCATTCGGGCGATTCGCAACAATGTATTTGCCGGACCTATGGTTCAGCAGTAACTTTGGTAATATCCAAAACAGATACATTGAGAGAAGGTCTACATCTGCAGCTTAAAAAATTACTCGCGTATTCGGCGGGCGCCTCAGCATTTTTAGTATCGGGTAAAGCCGACGCACAGACAATTTATCAAAATATCGATCCCGATGCATTTATGGATTGGGATGATACTTACACGATCGACCTGAATGCGGATGGTATTACTGATATTGGTTTTCATGAACATAATTTTGAAAAAGGATTTTACGATACCACTTATTATGGTTCCACTACTGCATTTTATGTAACCTATATCAGGCGGGAAATATATGTGACCGGATTTGATGCAGTGATCAGTGATGCAATTTTGGATCATCCTCTTCCGCTGGAAGAAGGATTTCTGCTGAATTCCGACTGCAACTGGAATGAACAGGATACCGTTACTTTGATCAGTTTTATTTCGACAGACATTGAATTTTATGCGGTGGATTCCCTTTGGTCGGGTGAAAATAATTATCTGGGATTGCGCTTTACAGCCGGTGGTGAAAATTATTTCGGCTGGGTGCGTTTGTCAATCAATAATGATCACCTTGTTATTCTGGATTATGGATGTGCAGCGGATGCAAATACGAATTTACAGATTGATAATCCTTCTGCATCAGCAGCAACAAATGTTGTTTTAAATGATGTAACGGAAACCCAAACAGCCGGTGACCTGCAGGTAACCTTTACACGTGCGGAAAATGAAAATACCGTAAGCTTATATCGCGTATTTCTATTACCTGATTACGGAACCGTTCCTGATATTGCCACACTGGATGCATATACCTATCTGTATTCTGCACAGGTAACGCCGGATAATACGGATCATACAATTATTTTTGATTCCACTACGCTCGATATGCATGGCCATGCTATCGAATTGAATCATGATTACCGCGCTATTGTGTTATCTGTCCCCGACGGCATACATGCAGCATTACCCGATGTTTCGCTGCCTTCGGCATACGAGGATATTACGTTGAAGAAAGCTGTAATGGTTTATGGAGTAAATATTGATGCCGATAAATTACCGTATCCGATCGAAAATACCATCTGCACATTTAACACCTACGGCGATAATTTTGGAACTGCAGAATTTCAGTTTTATCTGCTGAATACAACCTATTATGACCCGGATGATTTAATTGCATTGCCGGATGCATACAGACAAACAATTCCCGTGAGCGACGGAAATACATACGCATTCACAATTGATCCTGATATTCTGGTATATCCCGATTCCGTGCCGGCTTATTTTGATTTTTATTATCCTGTGATTGTCGCTGTGCCTGATCATATTGCTGCAACGTATGCAACGGATGATTATGGAGAAGATGTTCGGTTTCTTTTTGAAGAACCAGACTTGCATCTTCTGGCGACGGATGCCGGAGATAATGGCAATGGCAGTGACCTGCGGATAAGATTTACACCACCGACAATTGAAGAAAACATCGATTTTTATGAAATTGCCGTTGCACCGGAAGCGGATGCTGCTGATTTTACTGCAGAGAAAATGTCGGCTCTTCCGGATAAAGCAGTAATGACAGTATATCCAGGTGAGGAATTAATGGAATTCAACTGGATGGGATCAAAAAAAGACATCAACGGAGATCCGCTTCAAATGAATGTTCCGTATATTGTGGAAATGACGATGGCGGGTTTCGGTTCGGCAGTATTGACAAAACCTTCAGGAATTGTGATACTGGACAGTATCGACAAAACAACCATCGTGCTATCGGAAAATACATTCTATTTACATAATGAGGATTATGCGCCAACCACAATGGAAATTTATAATCTGAACGGCGAACTGTTACATAGTTATCCCGTGCCCTACGGATCAAGCACGATTGATCTCCATGCCATGCAAAACGGTATGTATATCGCGGTTATTAAAAACCTGCGGAAAACGGAATCAGTTAAATTTGAAATACTGCATTGATGCCGGGAGTTGCTTACTGGTAAATGCAATAAACCGCTTTAACAGCAGAAATTCAGGCGCAAGTAAAAGTAGCTTTTTTTAATACCTCCGGTTCACATCTGAAATCCTATCTTTGACAAGTGCCTGATTTTATCATTCCTGCTATATGGATATTGATCTGCCTTCTGGTGATCATGCGGCTGCCTTTTTTCAGGCTCAGCGGCATTGGCAAATACTGGATACCTGTTATTTTTATTGTGCATATACTCGCGGGATTTGCAAATTATTATATCTGGGCGAGTTTGATCGGGCATGGTGACAGTTTGCGGTATATGCATGACAGTCAATTGGTATACGATCAGTTGTATGCTCACCCGCTCTGGTTTTTTGAACTGGTTACGCGCACATCGCTGGAAAATGTTCCGCAACATCTGTTGTCCGTGCAACATAGTTTATATATTGAATGGCATGTGCCGGAATATAATATGGTGCGCATTTATGCTGTCCTTAATATTTTTTCGTTTGGAAATCCCTGGGGTAATATAGTGTTGCTCGGATTTTTGTTGTTCACCGTACTTATTTTACTCTTTAAGCGACTCGATGCCACCTTCAGCATTCATCCGGTTTTGATGTTCGTATTGTTGTTCGCAATACCTTCCCTGTTTTTCTGGACAAATGGTTTACTCAAGGAAGGTCCGGCCCTGATGGCGATGGTCCTTATTTGCATTCAACTGATTCGCCTCGAACGCAGTTTTAATCCGTTCACTGTGCTCTGGTTATTGTTGTCGGGATGGCTTGCATTCCTGGTGCGCGATTATCTGTTGTATTTATTAATTCCTGCATGTATAGTGTATCCGTTGAGCATTCGCATGCATCAAAAACCAATTTACATTTATATTGCTGCCTCGGTCATAGGAATTTCTGCATTACTTATTTTTTCGGTGCTGCAGCCGGCGGATGCGCCTTTCAAAAAACTTCAGGAAGAACAATCGTATTTTTTCCTTTCGCCCCCCGATCCGGAATATCATTTTGATACACTCAGCGGTACTACCGAAGATGCATTGCGTAAAATTCCTTATGCGATCAATAATGTATTATTCCGGCCGAATATTTTACATAGTCATTCTGCATTCCGGATATACCAGTCGGCAGAGATGTTCATCTGCATTTTATTTCTGGTATATGCATTTTTATTCCGCGACCGGCATGTGCGACTCACATCTGCGATCTGCTGCATGCTTTTTATTTCCATTGCCCTGCTGATGGTATATGGTCTCATCGTTCCCGATGCCGATACGTTAAGCCGCTACCGAACCGTGCCACTGTTTTTTCTGCTGATGACCGGTGGAATATTGATCGGGAACCGGAAGACGATCAGGGAATAAATGATTATGATTTCAGTTACAATTTATGCTGACTGAGTCCGCGAACGATGCTGCCGGGGCGGAGGGCTTCCCTTGCGGTTGGCG
>CAYTFT010000215.1:0-5293 GCA_964437155.1 uncultured Chitinophagales bacterium
CCTCATGCAGGAAAATCAATCGCTGAATGCCGTGAGTGCGCGCATAATTGCCGGTCTTGATACAATATTTACGCAGGTGAATCCTGATCTTGTTTTTGTGCATGGCGACACAAACACTTCGTTCGCTGCCGCACTCGCTGCATTTTACCGGCGAATTCCCATCGCACATATTGAAGCAGGTATGCGCACGGGAAACATGCATGTTCCCTTTCCGGAGGAAGCAAACAGAGTGCTTACCTCTCGTATTACCGATTGGCATTTTGCTCCTACGCGGCTGAACGTTCAGCACCTTATAAAAGAGGGTGTTTCTAAAAAGAAAATTGTGCGCACCGGAAATACGGTGATCGACAGTCTGTTATTTACTGCATCGAAGGTTAAAGGATTTTCAACGGATGTTGCAGATCATTCTCTCATCCATGCAGTACGATCGCGAAAAAAAATCGTGCTGGTTACCGGGCACAGGAGAGAAAATTTCGGCAGCGGATTTGACGCTATCTGCAATGCATTAAAAAAAATTGCAGGACAGCATCCCGAAATCTATATCATTTATCCTGTACATCTTAATCCGAATGTGCAGGGGCCGGTAAAAAAAATACTTTCCGGTATTCCGAACATTCTGCTTACTGCTCCGCTTAAATACCCGGATTTTATTTTCCTGATGAAGCGCGCCTATATCATTCTCACCGATTCCGGCGGCATTCAGGAAGAAGGTCCTTCGCTCGGTAAACCGGTTCTGGTGATGCGTGATGTAACGGAACGACCTGAAGCGGTAAAAGCCGGTACGGTAAAACTGGTGGGAACCAACACAAAAAAAATTGTCGCCACTGTCAATGAACTGCTGGCCGATACAAAAGAATATAAAAAGATGGCAGCTACGATAAATCCTTACGGCGATGGAAAAGCCACCGACAGGATCATACAATGGCTTTCAGAAAATGCATCATCCATTATAAAAAAACCAATTGAATGAAACAACTCATTCAACATCTCGGCACCGGTGAAACACAACTGGAAGAAGTTCCTGCACCTGCATTGCAACCGGGACATATCCTGATACGCACTTCCTGTTCACTGATATCTGCAGGCACAGAAAAAATGCTTGTAGAATTCAGCAAGGCAAATCTCATTACGAAAGCAAGAAAAAATCCGGATCGTGTTGCACAGGTATTAGATAAAATTAAAACGGATGGTTTATTGCCGACGCTGGAAGCAGTATTTAAAAGGCTGGATGAGCCCCTCCCGCTTGGCTATTGCAATGCCGGAGTTGTAATTGGAGTTGCGGAAGATGTGATTGAATTTAAAGTGGGCGATCGCGTTGCATCCAATGGAATGCATGCAGTGATTGTGTCTGTCCCAAAAAATCTTGCTGCAAAAATTCCGGATCAAGTGAGCGATGAGGAGGCTGCATTTACCGTTATTGGTGCGATCGGACTGCAATCCATCAGGCTTGCTCAGCCGCAGATCGGTGAAACGGTTGTGGTGATCGGGCTCGGTCTCGTCGGACTAATCACGAGTCAGTTATTAATTGCGAATGGCTGCCGTGTTATCGGATTTGATATTGATGCTAAAAAAGTTGAGTTGGCGCGTGCATTAAATATGGATGCGCATGATTCGACAGCAACTGACCCTGTGCGATTTATTGAAAATACAACAGGAATGAACGGAGCAGATGCAGTGATAATTGCTGCTTCAGCAAAAAATGATTCGATCATTCAGACCGCTGCGCGCCTATCGCGAAAACGCGGTCGTATTATTCTTGTCGGCGTAACCGATATGCAATTGGATCGCAGTGAATTTTATAAAAAAGAACTCAGTTTTCAGGTATCCTGTTCTTATGGTCCGGGCAGATATGACGCTTCCTACGAAGAAAAAGGAAATGATTATCCTGCAGCATTTGTGCGCTGGACCGCTAAAAGAAATTTTGAAGCAGTATTACACTGCATGGAAAACAAACAGGTGCAAGTGCTGCCACTCATTTCTGCCAAAGTGGATTTTGAAAATGCAATTGGCGCTTATAATACAATTTCAGACCCGTCAAATATTGCTACATTATTAATGTATAGCAGCAATACCGGATTGGAGCGCCTGATTAAAACGGGTTTAATTTCTAAGCCGTCTTCTCAAAAAATAGCAGTGATAGGAGCTGGAAATTTTACACGTATGACGCTTTTACCTGCGCTCGAAAAATGTGATGTTTCTGTAAAATATATTTCTTCGGGCGATGGACTTAACGCTGCATTGCTGGCTAAAAAATTCAGGATCCCAAATGCGGTAACGGATAATTCTATCGCCCTGGATGATCCGGAAATAAGCACGGTGATCATTACTACACGGCACGATACACATGCATCCATAGCCGCAGCAGCAATTAACAAAGGCAAACATGTATTTATTGAAAAACCGATCGCATTAAATACAGCGCAACTCGAATTAATTGAAAATGCAACGGCCCGGCATCCTGAACTGCAGGTGTTTGCAGGATTTAACCGCCGCTTTTCACCGCTTGCCCAAAAAGCTAAATCATTATTACAAAATGCCGATGACCTGAATATCATTATGACGATTAATGCAGGCAGGTTACCGTCGGATCACTGGTTACTCGACCCTGTCAGCGGCGGGGGAAGAATTATCGGGGAGGCTTGCCATTTTTTTGATCTGATGTCATTTTTTACCGGCAGTGAAATTGTGTCGGTATATGCAACAGATTCCGGTAAAAGCGGAAGCGAGGAAAATACAATCATACACCTTCGGTATAGAAATGGAACGCACGGCGTGATCAATTATTTCGCCAACGGCAACCGCGCATTTCCAAAAGAAAAGATAGAGATCTTCACCGCTAACCGTGTTCTGGTGCTGGATAATTTTAAAAAATTAATCGGTTACGGGTTTAATAATTTTTCGGAAATGACCGTCATACAGAACAAAGGCCATGTGGACCAGTTTAAAGCGGTTACGGATATCATTAAAAAAGGCGGGCAGGCGCCGGTATCTCTTGCATCACTTCTGAATACCACCAGGGCAACCTTTGCAGCAGTAAAGAGTATCAGAGAAAATAAAATTATAGAGACAGAAGCATAATATGTGTGGAATTTTAGGCACCTTAAAAAGATATCAGCACGCTGAAAATATACAATCAGCGTTTAATTATATTAAGCACCGGGGGCCGGATGTACATAAATTTTTTGAAAACGAACATATCTTTCTTGGCACACATCGTCTGAAAATCCAGGACCTGAGTGCCAATGGCGACCAGCCTATGCAGGATGCCACCGGCCGTTATGTAATCATCTATAATGGTGAAATATATAATCACTGGGAAATACGGAAGGAACTTTCTGCAAAGGGATATTCCTTTCACTCCAACAGCGATACGGAAACGATCCTTTACGGATATATCCAGTACGGTAAAGACATCCTCCGCAAACTCAATGGCATTTTTGCATTTGCCATCTATGATACGCATGCCAATACTTTATTCGGAGCCCGTGATCATCTCGGTGTGAAACCGCTGTATTATTATCTGAAAGATGATCTTTTTGCATTCGGTTCAGAAATTAAATCATTGATCCGCCTTCAAAATTTCGACAGTGCATTGAATTATCATGCACTCGCGAATTATATTAACTTCCTGTGGTCACCCGGCAATCTTACTCCCTTTAAATATGTTTATAAGGTTTTGCCCGGAGAATATTTTACCATGGATGTGCAGGATCCCGCCACCTTTACAAAACAGAGTTATTACGATGTGCCTTTCTCGGGTTCACGTGAATTTTACAATGATAAGATCTGGATAGACACGATCGACAGAAGCCTGGAAAAAGCAGTCGACTCCCAATTATTATCTGATGTGCCTGTAGGATTTTTCCTTTCGGGTGGAATTGATTCCAGTGTGGTTGTTGCTGAAGCAAGAAAAAAATATCCGAACCGCCCGCTTACCTGTTTTACAATTAAGGGAAATGATGACAGTGAACCGGAAGGATTCAGTGATGATTATCAATATGCGCTCGAAGCAGCGAAACATCTGCAGGCGGATCTTGTGACAGTGGATGGCAGCATCAGCATATTAAAAGATTTTGATAAGATGATCTGGCACCTGGACGAACCGCAGGCGGATATTGCACCATTGTATGTTTACAAGGTTTGTGAAGCAGCAAGAGAACAAGGCATAAAAGTTTTACTCAGCGGCGCAGGAGGAGATGATATATTTTCGGGATACCGAAGACATAAGGCATTGTATTATGATAAATATCTGCAGTATGCGCCTGATTTTATTTTTCCGCTGCTGGCGGGTTATCTGAAAAATAAAAGTTCGAATAACCCGACCGTCAGGAGATTAAATAAATTATTAAAGCGCAAAAGCGATACAGTGATAGACCGGCTGGTTGGTTATTTCGAATGGTTCCCGATCAGCGATCACCTGGATTTATTCACAAAGGATATACGCAGTGAAATAACCGGACATGATCCTGAAGATTATTTGTATTCCCTGCTTGAAAAAGTGGAAGACGAAGAAAATCTGCTGAATAAAATGCTGTACCTGGAATTAAAAACATTTCTTGTCGACCACAATCTGAATTACACCGACAAAATGGGAATGGCATGTGGTGTGGAAGTGCGTGTTCCCTATCTCGACCACGACCTTGTCAACCTCAGCACCAAATTGCCGCCCAATTTAAAAATGCGCGGAAATACAACAAAATATGTTTTGCGAAAAATCGCCGAAAGATATTTGCCGGAATCGATCGTAAACCGTTCTAAAACCGGATTCGGCGCACCTGTGCGCAAATGGGTAATGCACGATCTCCAGAATATGATCGATGAAAGACTCAGCGACGCAAGTTTGCGGCGTTATGGAATATTCGATCATGATGCACTCACGCAGCTTATGAATGATAATAAAACAGGCCGCATCGACGGCTCCTATACCATTCTCACCGTCATGGCCATCCAAAGCTGGCTCGACCAGTTCACCGGCGACAGTTCGCTCATCCATTAAATGTCAATCCGGTTTTCCAAATATTTTTCATTATTTACCGCAATGCACCCTGCCTATTTCTGGCATCGCGGATTATATGAACTGGAGAAACGCACATTTCTTCCAAAAATAAAGGACCCAGTAAAAGACGGCTTTGATTTTCCGGTTTCAAAAACAGAATGGCTTGCATCGCCCTACAATTTCTTTTATAACAAAGCATCAGAAGTTGCAGCACCTGTGCAAGCAAATGAAACCTTGCAAAAGGAAGCTGAAAATATTTTTGCCGGAAGGATCCGGTATTTTAACGGCCCTGTTTTC
>CAYTFT010000216.1:0-5287 GCA_964437155.1 uncultured Chitinophagales bacterium
AATGATTCAACCTTGCTTACAATTGCTACAGATGTAGGCTGTTATTATTCATACAATGACGGTGCTAACTGGAATATGCTCGGCACAGAAATGCCTGTTTTATCGGTGTATGAAATTTATTTTGATACTGCCTCCTTTACGGTATTCGCCGGCACTTATGGCCGCGGTGCATGGAAAATTGAAGTGCCGAGAGCGGTTCCGTCCATCAATGTCGGTGTATCTGATCTTTCGGCATTGCAGGTGCAGATAATGCCAAATCCGGTTAATGATTTTATCCATATCACTGCATATGATTATATCGGTAATGCAGATGTTGCAATATTCGATGGTTCCGGAAATGTTGTAATCACCCGCAAAATAAATTCCTCAAAAGATTATCTTATTCCTGCCGCTGCTTTACCAACTGGAAATTATTTTGTTTCCATCGTGGCAGGAGAGAAGCGCATTGTAAAAAAGATCATGAAGATGTAGCCGGATACTCATGATGGTATTTTCCTCCAGCTCCGTGATTTTCCGAAGTTGGTGTCCTGCGCATTGCATTAGGGATGCTTTGAGAATATTTACGTAAAAATCACTTACAGGATAATTATTCCGTGACCTTCATTTGCACAAAAGGACCGGTAAACTGTTTTGTATTATCGGAAAGCTGACGATACATCTTGAAAATAAATACATCACCGTGCCGGCAGGTTTGAAAGTAATTTAAGATATCTCCGGAAAACGCATCACTCCTTGCAGAGTCTGTCACAGCATTACCGGTCAGCGGTGCATACGTAACCGCACAAAACAACGATGAATCCGGATACACAAAATAAAACAGATCAGAAAAGGTTTTTACGTCCTTTATTTGTTTTTCGGTAATGAAATATCCAACCGATTTATCGAGTAACCTTTCTTCGTAACGTTGTGTAGGAAATTTAACCGGATTAAAATGTTGGATCGTATCTTGGCCACTTACCTGTAAAGAAGCAGATAGCGCAGTAATGCAAAGTATAACAGGAATTATTTTTATCATAGATATCTTTTCGCAGTGGTCATATCTGCACGACAAACGTAATACCCTGGCTTATTATTTCGGAGCGATGATATGCACAACGATATAAGGCCCTGTATTTTGTTTTCTCTTATTATCATATATTCTCACCATAAAACGGTCGCCGGGCTTGGAGGTCTTAAATGCATATTGCAGAGCATAGGGGATTTCATTTTTCCTTGATATGTCGGAGGTGTATGCATTTCCATCCCAAAATATTATCTCCATGTTGGTTGCAGCCGTATCCGGCAGGTTGGAAAACAGATCGGTCATAGTATGCATTTTCCGCAAATCGCCATCAGTGATGTTGCAGATCTGTTTATCGGTAATGGATGTTTTAGTTGTATCCTGATCCGGGAAGGGATAAGGGAAACCAGATGCTTCCGGTGTTTGGGCAGCCACAATGCGCTGCGCAAGGAAGAAAATGCAAACCAGGTTTTGAAAACGTTTTTGCATGCACAGACTAACGGTGAAAACCAAATAAAATTGCAGCGGTAAAGGCAATCTCTGCCCCCGAAAACATAGATTTCAGCGCCTGGAGAATCTGCTGTAGGGCTGGCTGTAATTGAATCAGCGATGAATATTCCACGCAGGCAGAAAATATCCCTGCAATTCCATAACTTTGTGTTTTAATGCAAAGCCGCATTATACTCAACAGTCAGAAGTTTCAGCTCACCATTGAGCGGCTTTGTCATCAGTTGATCGAAAACCATAATGATTTTTCCAATGCCTGTATCATCGGTGTGCAGCCGCGCGGGATCTATCTGGCGAAGCGCATAGTGCATAAACTCGAAGAACTTTTACCGGGCGTTAAAATAGAATTTGGATTACTGGATGCCACCTTTTACCGCGATGATTTCAGGCACCGTGAAAAGCCATTATTAGCCGAAGAAACAGATATTGATTTTATGGTCGACGGCAAAGAAGTGGTGCTGGTCGATGACGTCTTTTATACGGGACGCACCATCCGCAGTGCATTGGATGCCTTGCTGGATTTTGGCCGGCCGGCAAAAATTGAATTAATGGTGCTGATCGACAGGCGTTTGAGCCGCCATGTGCCGATCATCCCCGATTATGTAGGTAAAACCATCGACGCCGTCACCAGTGAAAAAGTGCGCGTCGAATGGAGTGAAACCGGAGGAGAAGATAAAGTTTGGATCATACCCGCTAAAGAATGATATGAGTAACCTGAGTGTAAAACATCTGATCGCGATCAAGGACCTTCAACCGGAAGACATTCAGATCATTTTGAACACTGCAGATAATTTCAAGGAAGTATTAAACAGGCCCATTAAAAAAGTCCCCACGCTGCGCGATATCACCATCGCCAATATATTTTTTGAAAACAGCACACGAACGCGCATTTCTTTCGAGCTCGCAGAAAAAAGATTAAGCGCCGACATAATTAATTTTTCCGCTTCAGCATCCTCCGTTAAAAAAGGGGAAACACTTATTGATACGGTTAATAATATTCTTGCCATGAAAGTGGATATGGTAGTTATGCGCCACCAGAGTCCGGGTGCACCGGTTTTATTATCCCGGCATATCGGTGCGAATATCATCAACGCCGGCGACGGAACGCATGAACATCCTACACAAGGTTTGCTCGATGCCTATAGTATGATGGAAAAACTCGGTGAAAAAACCGGGAAAAGATTAATGGATCTGAAAGGAGTGAAGGTTGCCATCATCGGTGATATTTTACATTCCCGCGTTGCAGGAAGTAATATTCACTGTCTTAAAAAACTGGGAGCAGAAGTTGTTTTATGCGGCCCGCCTACACTCATGCCGAAACATATTGACCTGATGGGTGTGCGGGTTTCACACAATGTAAAAGAAACACTCGAATGGTGCGATGTAGCCAATGTCTTGCGCATTCAGCTCGAGCGTCAGGATATTAAATTCTTCCCTTCATTAAGAGAATACAGTCTGTATTTTGGTATTAACCGCAAACTGCTCGATGCATTGAAAAAAGAAATTATCATCATGCATCCGGGCCCTATCAACAGGGGAGTAGAGATCACCAGTGATGTCGCCGACAGTAAACAATCCATCATTCTGCAACAGGTGGAAAATGGCGTTGCTATCCGCATGGCAGTTCTGTATCTGCTGGCCGGCCGTCTCGATTGAGATGCGCGCTTGTTATAATTTCAGGAATTTCAATTGTGCCGATCCGCGGTTATTTTTTATCACGGTAAAATAAATTCCGGATACGCATTCCGAAATATCTATTTCGACAGAAGATGTATTTATTTTTTTCCGCATAATTAATTCCCCCTGCTGATTATATATTTCTGCAAATGTATTTTCATCCGCTTGCAATCCGCTGATCTGCAATACGGCCGTGGCAGGATTCGGAGAAATAGAAAATGCCGGTTTTAATTGTTCAATGGAAGTTGTTTCTACAGTCGAATCGGTAAGTGCTTTATGATTGGAATTAATCACCTGGCGCAGATGCGTATCATTATTATAATATCCTACAAAAGCGATCACATCCATATCCTCAGCTTTCCAGTTTGTATCGATGGGAATATCAGTGAAAGTATACGTAAAAACATCATCTGCAGCGGGCGCTTCTGCAATGAGACCTTCCATTCCCCAGTCACCTGTTTCCACATCGCGTAAAACATGATGGTGCACATATCCTACGATCGGGTCACCTGCTCCATAATATTCGTGACCAACAGTTGTATTGAAATAATTTGTCTGATCATATCCTTCCCCGTATCCTACCACGCTGTCTTCCGATAAAAATAAATTCAGCCGCAGATCACCGGGTGTGGGTGCAGATAAAAAATGTCCGTCGACCGTGCAATCAAGCAAACGCGTTACGGGATCATACACATTGGTGATGGTAATATCCACTACTGCCGGATCACCCAGATGCGCTTCAACAATGCTATCCCATTTCTGGCGGGATACGCCGATAAAAGGAGGGATCGTATAAACAGGAATAGGATAATCTCCACGGTCAATAAGGCCCGCCGGGGCAAAAGTGGTAAAGTCATTGGCGATCGGAACGCTCTCGTCTACCGTCATGGCATCCACACCAAAGCCGGAATGATGGGTAACCCAGATTACTGTCGGATGATCTTCAATGATCTGGGCGGCAATTACATCGCCATCGGGACAAAATCCGCATTGAGCGGTGGAAAATTCTTCGAGCAGAATGTACTTCGTTCCGGATTGGGCAAAGGAGCATGTGACAGTAAATACAAGTAAAAGAAATGCGATAGATAATTTTTGCATGGCGGGCTTGTGTTTTGTGATTATTTTATTTCAAATGTAGGTAATTTATCGGTTATGAAATCATTTCTGCTGCGATGCATTCCGGTCCTCCGGCTTCTGATGCAAATTCCTGAAAATATGTACTGTCGCCGGATCAAATTCCCAGGTAATTCCTCCGTGATAATCCACAACATGTGCAGCACCATCGAGATATTTTTTCGGATTGTTATTCGGATAGGGAACATCTTTCGCATAATAGTAAGTATAAGAAATCCCTGTATTAAAACGCAACGATGTATTTTTCAGAATATCGATCACACCAATACTGAATCCCGGATAAATTGTATTTATCGGGTTTCCCTCCCGGTCTGCAATGCGATAAATACCGAATATATTCGCATAAACGGTACATACATCAAAATACCGTGTGCAATATACAGGCAATAAAACGTCAATGGAGCGGTGAAAGAATTCTGCCGCGTGGTCAATTTCTTTATCTGTATTTTCAGTGGATTTGAGATATCCCGGTAAATAATCGGAACCGCTGCCGATGCCGATCCCTGTGCTGATGATATAACGCGGATCGTTAATGAGCCGGATCTTCGTATCCAGTGATTGCATGCCTGTAACGGATGGTGCGAAATAATTCACGCTGTAATACGCTCCGGCATCCCAGCCCTCTTTGATGCCATACCGCACGCCGGTGGTAACTTCAGCACTTCCCGCGGTCCCGCGCAATGAAACAGTATGCGGTTCCAGCGTTCTTGCTTCCTGCGTAAGGTCGAAGGAGGTCATACAACCGGAAAGGAGAACAGGTAACAGAAAAAAAATTAAGCGGGGTAATTGCATCAGGGTATGTTCAACAGGTAATAATAATCAATTAAAGTGATTTTCAATTGAGGTGTTTCAGCTTAGAGTGTTAAAAATTCCCGCTCTTCACTTGTAAATCTTTCTTAAATCTTCTCTTAATGTTGTTTAAAGCAGGGTCTGCAGGGTATGCTAATCCTTCGTAGTATCCTTTGAAAT
>CAYTFT010000217.1:0-5283 GCA_964437155.1 uncultured Chitinophagales bacterium
TTTCTGTCCTTTCATGATCTTTACACCGGCAGTATTGATTCCTTTTTTGTTGAAGTTTTTTAATGCGGCTGCAGGAAAATCATCGCCCACGACAGATATGAGTTTGATATCCTTAGAAAAATAGGAAGCGGATAATCCGATATAGGTAGCCGAACCGCCGATGATCCTGTCTGTTTTTCCGAAAGGCGTTTCAATGGCGTCAAATGCAACGGTGCCGACAACTAAAATGCTCATTTTTTGAAATTTTGCGGAAAATTAGGAAAGGATGGGATAACGGATTTCAGATTTGTTCACAAAAACTGAAATACCGGGTAAAAGGGTATTTGTGTCCGAAAATTTTCCTGAATCCTTGTGATTGTAGAATTAAGAAAATAAATTTGCATCCCGTTTCTAAAGAAACATTCCTCAATAGCTCAGCTGGTTAGAGCGACTGACTGTTAATCAGTAGGTCCCTGGTTCAAGTCCAGGTTGGGGAGCAGGCCCCGCCTTATGGCGGGGTTTTTTGCTTTAAACAGGGAGGTTTTTTTTCCTCATGGTATTGTTCTTCCGGGTTGCAAACACGGTCAAAACAAAGGTTGCTCCTGCAACTAATTTTGTTTCTGTCCTGTTGCTTTCTTCAAAGATTCCGCGATGGCAGTATTTCCGGAAAATGCGCATAACCTATGTTGACAATACAGATTTCATAAAACCTGCTGTTTTCACTAACTTGCACCACTTTTCAAAAAAGTTATCAGGCCGATAGTATGAAGAAATTTTTACCACTTGTTTTCAGCCTCCTTTTGGTAAAGGTTTCGCAGTCGCAAATTGTTGTTTCACCGGATACAACCATTTGTGGTGGCGGCACTGCAACAGTTTATGTTGTATCCGCCCCCAGTTACGGCACTTCCAGTTATACATTTGAAACAATTCCGTATTCTCCGGAAACCTACGCCGGCACTGTGCCGCTGCAGGCTTCCGGGCTTGTTCTTTCTGATGACAGTTATTCTGCTGCCATCAATATCGGTTTTAGTTTTTGCTTTCTCGGCGTGGCATATACACAATGTTATATCGGATCGAACGGATGGGTGAGTTTTGGCGGACCCGGGGCATTAACAACAACGTACACCTCTGCAGCTATTCCCAGCGCTGCAGCATCGGTTCCGAAAAACTGTATTATGGGTCCGTGGCAGGACTGGCATCCCGGCGTTTGTGGCGGAACCTGCATTAAATATCAAACCATTGGCACCCCGCCGAACAGGAAATTTGTCGTGAGTTACGATAATATTCCGATGTTCAGCTGCACAACTACCTACGGGAAGTTTCAGATCGTAATAAACGAGACCACAAATATTATCGAAAACCACCTCACGAATAAGCCGAACTGCATGGCCTGGGCGGGAGGAACCGCCACCCAGGGAGTGCACAATCTCGCAGGAACTGTGGCTTTCACGGCACCGGGAAGAAATTCAACACCGTGGACCACCACGAATGAAAGCACCCGGTTTGTCCCGAGTGGAATTACCTGGTATGTCGGGCCAACCATTGTGGGATATGGCGATACACTTACCGTTTCACCTGCAACAACTACTACGTATACCGCATCACTTACAGCATGCGATGGTACGGCGTATACCGAAGATGTAACCGTTACCGTGATTGATCATAATACCTCCTTCGATTACGCTGCTTTTTACTGCACAACAGGAACTGCAATACCGGCGATCACAGGCGATCCGGGAGGTATATTTACCGCTGTGCCGGCAGGGATGACCATCGATTCTGTTACCGGTGAGATCGATCTTACCACTACAACCCCGGGATCTTATTCTATCACGTATTCCTTCGACGGATTATGCCCTGAATCTCAATCTGATCTCGTTACGATTATTACCAGCCCGGATGCAAGTTTTGCATATAGCTCAACAACCTATTGTCAGTCGGGAATTGAACTTCCAACATTCATAACCACAGCGGCGGGTACATTCAGTGTAAGCCCGGCAGGTTTATCGGTTGATCCGGTTACCGGTGAAATTGATCTTTCGACAGGAACAGTTGGTACTACATATACAATAACATATACGGTCGGAGTGCTTTGCGTAAGCACCTTTACCTGGAATATTACAATTGTTCCGGATGATGACCCGACTTTCAGTTACAGTGCTCCGAGCTATTGCCCGACAGGAACTACAGCACCTGTTTCAATAGGTACAGCGGGAGGTTCCTTCTCGGTTGTGCCGCCCGGACTTACCGTTGATCCGGTAACCGGTGTAATTGACCTTACGACAGGAACAGTGGGTGTAACATATACCATTACCTATACAACTCCGGCCGGTCCCTGCACGAGCAGCTCCAGTGAAACGGTAACAATCGATCCGCTGGATGATCCGGCATTCGGATACAGCGCACCGAGTTATTGCCCGACAGGAACAATGCCCGTTGCATTTGTAAATACTCCCGGCGGAACATTTTCTATTTCCCCGGCAACAATGGGAATTGATCCCGCGACCGGAACATTATTACTTTCTTCGGGGGATGTAGGAACTACTTATACGATCACATATTCAACACCGGCAGGGCCTTGTTCAAATTCTTCCACCGAAACTGTTTTGATCGACCCGATGGATGATCCGACTTTCAGTTATGGCGCAACTGATTTTTGCAACCTTGGATTTGCAGCCATCACAACACTTCCCACACCGGGCGGAAGTTTTACCGTTGCACCTGCAGGATTATCTGTGAATGCTGCAACCGGACTAATTGATCTTTCTACAGGCGTTCCGGGAACTTCTTATACAATAACCTATACAACACCTCCGGGTTTGTGCAGCACAGTTTCTTCCATAATCATTAATATTTTACCATTGACAGATGCTGCATTCAGTTATGCGGATATTGATTATTGTGCAACAGGAACAGAATTACCCAATAGTATTTTAAATCCGGGCGGAACATTTTCTTCTGTTGCAGGAATTTCCATAAATGCATCTACAGGAGAATTAAATCTTGCTGCCTGTACACCCGGTGGCCCATACGCAATTTATTATACGAGTCCGGGTTGCCCTGAAACAGATACTTTTTATGTTACAATAAATCCGCAGCCGGTACCAACAATTGCAATTGCAGCAAATGTTTGTCTGGAGGGAGATCCTGTAATAATTACCGGAGACCCGGCCGGTGGATCTTATTCGGGAGATGAAGTAACCGGAAATACATTTGATCCTGCGCTTGCTGCCGGTCCCGGAATTTATTCTGCCACGTATACTTATACCGATGCGAACGGATGCACAGCAAGTGTAACCGGATATATTGAAGTAATACAAAATACAGTGGATGCCGGCATTGATATTTATGTTCCTGAATATAATCCTGCATATCTGAACGCATCCGGCGGTGTAATATTTTCATGGGAGCCGCCCGACAGTATTGATTGCCCTACTTGTCCGAATCCTGTCGCCAATATTCTGAACACAACTACCTATCAGGTTACTTCCTGGGATGCGTATGGATGTATTGATTCAGATGAAGTGATTGTGCATATTGTTCCGGTATTTGATCCTGTGATTTATGTACCGAATACATTTACGCCGAATGGCGATAATATCAACGATTATTTCTTTGCATACGGAACAGATCTCGCTTCCATTGTATCGATGAATATTTATGACCGGTATGGTGAACAGGTGTTCCGCGGTGAAAATATTTCCGCAGCAGATCCTTCTCAGGGATGGGATGGCACGTTTAACGGCGAGCTGCTGAATAACGGCGTGTATGCCTACTGGGCAGAGGTAATGCTGGAAGATGGCATGAAGCAGATCGTGAAAGGAAATGTTACCCTTATCAGATAAATAATTCCTGATTTCTCTCTCAGATTTTATTCGGCAATTTCATCTGTTCGTTATACGAATAATGCTTTCAGTTTTTCTTCCCTGAATCTGAAAATATGTTGTATTTTCTTATGCACCCATAATTTTCCTGCGATCCATCCGAAAATACTTTTTCCGATATCATAATATAAAATATCGGTCATGATGACACCACCGGGTACTGATCTGAAATGATGTTCATGGTGCCAGATGCGATATGGGCCTTTCCGTTGTTCATCAATGAAATATACATGTTCTTTAATATGCGTGATCTCCGTCACCCAGTCGATTGGAATGTTGAGGACAGGTGCAATTTTATAAGTGATCAGTAATCCTGCATACATCGCATCCGGAACTTCTGATGTAATAGAAAAAACCATATCATCCGGTGTTATCTCATTCAGGTTTCGCGGAGTTGAAAAATATGTCCAGGCTTCTTCGATGCTGACCGGCAGGAATTGTTCTTTTTTAAGTAATTGCATGTTGATTCAGATAGTCAATAAACAGGAATATTATGCATTTGTTCGGGAAACAGGAAGCATATTATTAATAAAAAACAAAAAGACCGGAAGAGGTTCGAGTTCCCCGTCCGGTCTCCGGTTTAGTAATAAAATGTTTATTGATTAATAAATACTGTGGAAAATAATTTATCCTCCTTAGAAATACGGATCACATATTCACCCATCGGAAATGCATCCATACGGATCGATGCCGTTCCATTTATATTCTGTGATGCAATTAATTTTCCCGTGATGTCGAAAACGGAAGCTGTTGCATCAGCAATATCCGCAGGTAATTCCACAAATATTCCTTTTTCGAAAGTATATACCGTCGGGAAAAATCCGCCTTCGGCATTTTCGATTCCATCAAATATAATATTGATTGCAGCATCAGCTGTACCTTCGTATGCATAATCCTTCAGTGTGATCGTCGTATGCGAAACATCGAGCCGTGCCCAGCCGTAGTGTGTTTCAGCGCCGATCTTCAGTTTCAGTCCGAGATATTTATTTGTAACATCATTGAAAGCGCCGAAACTGCCGAACACGGGTATTTTACCCCAGAGAAGCGGCCCAGTGGATCCGGTATAAAAATCAAGACCGGCATCCACTGCATCACCGTCATTCAGCATGGCGGCAAACAATATGGAAGAACCGAAGAAGGTATCCATATATCCGGCAACACCGTTCGAAGCATACGGACTGATATTCATGGCATTGATCCCTGAATAGGAAATATTCACAAAGAGAAAATCATCGTTCGCGTCATTATCCAGATCGAATGGAACGAAATCCCCGATGTCAACTGCTTCGTCAGGGTCCACATCCGTGTAAATCACCTGTGATTTACCTGCCTGTGTTGCAATCATCGAAATGGCAAGTGCGGCATAGGATTTTAATTTGTTGTTTGTTGTAAGATTTTTTTTCATATGATTATTTTTAAA
>CAYTFT010000218.1:0-5283 GCA_964437155.1 uncultured Chitinophagales bacterium
CGCGCGTGGCATCATTGCAACAGCAAAAGGAAATGATACCGATTTTGTTTATCGCTTTTTTGCGCCCCAGAGCGGGATTGATGAGGACCCCGCAACCGGATCTGCGCAAACAACATTAATGCATTACTGGAGTAAAAAACTGAATAAAAAAAACTTGTCGTCGGTACAGGTGTCAAAAAGAACGGGACATTTTTCTGTTACACTGGAAGGCGACCGCGTAAAGATCAGCGGAAAAGCTGTTACATATCTGAAAGGTGAAATTGAAATGTAAATTCATCCTGCTGCTGCTTACGGGCACACTTTGCGCTTCTGCACAGGAAGTGCCATATTCCATTCTGGATGATGATACACAGGTAAATTCCATTTATATTTTGATGGATCCTGATTCTCTGGATGCACTGTATACAAACCTGGATAATGTGCATGAATACGCAGTCACATTTATCTACGATCGCGGTACCGGGCAGGATACAGTGGAAAATGTCGGATTCCGGCTACGCGGAAATACATCCCTGACTGCGGCAAAAAAATCATTTAAGATTTCGTTCAACACGTTCGATAACGGGAGAAAATTTGAAGGTGCGGAAAAGCTGAATCTCATCGGCAATCACAATGATCCCACCATGAGCCGTGAAAAATTTTATTTCGATGCATACAACCGGTTTGGGTTGCCGGTGCGCAGGGTAGCATTTGTAAAAATGTTTATCAACGGAAATTATTACGGATTGTACACCAGCACAGAGGAATATGATGAAATATTCTGTACAGACAGGTTTGGCGATGCATCCGGAAACTTATATAAATGTACATGGGGAAGCACACTCGAATATAACGGAACAAATCCCGCTGCTTACCCATCTTACGAATTACTGAATAATGAAACGGAAAATGATAAATCTGATCTGATCCATTTCACCGATGTTTTAAATAATACACCACTGGCAGATCTGCCCTGTGCACTGGAAAAAATTTTCGAAGTAGATGATTTTCTGAAAATATATGCGCTTGATATCAGCACGGGCCACTGGGATGATTACGGTGCAAACGAAAATAATTATTATCTGTATCACGACAGGATAACGGGAAGATTCCGTTTTCTGAGTTATGATTGTGATAATACACTTGGTGTTGACTGGTTTGGAATCGACTGGGCAAATCGAGATATTTATACCTGGAATTTTGACGGCAGACCCCTGGTAGAACGCCTGTTGCAGGTGCCGGAATACCGCGACCGGTTTTCTTATTATCTGGATGTACTGGTGAATGGAATATTATCTCCTGCATCCTTTAACCCGCATGCCGATTCCATTCGTGACCTCATTGCACCCGCTGCCGTTGATGATCTGTACCGGACCTATGATTATGGATATTCGTATGATGATTTCTGGAACGGCTTCGATACCGATGACATCGATGGTCATTGTCCGTATGGTATTAAAAATTTTATTACTGCCCGTGCTGCCGCAACAAATGATCAGCTTGCACTGAATCCTTTCCCCGCAATTATTAAACAGGAAAAACATGCACCGTTATTGCCGCAACCCGGTGCAGAAATAATGATGACTGTATTTGCAGAGGATGATATTGCCGTTAATTCTGTTTTTCTGTTTTACAGCGCTGATAATATAGCCTTCACTTCTGCGGAAATGTTCGACGACGGATTGCATAATGATGGCAGCGCCGGTGATCATGTATATGGAATTTCAATCGATTCCGCTCCGGAGGATACAGAAATGTATTACTATTTTTCTGCAGAGGATTTGGATGGAACCGGCAGTGTCTATCCTGTCTGTGAAACATTCGTTCTGCATATCGGTTATGCGCCGCCGCAGTTGGTCATCAACGAATTTATGGCGATAAATAACACAACCATCGCCGATGCTTCAGGCGGGTTTGATGATTATATTGAAATTTATAATCCCGGAGAATTTTCTGTTTATCTCGGCGATAAATTTCTGAGTGACGAAATGGACAATCCCTCCAAATGGCGCATGCCGGATCAAATGCTGGGTCCCGACCAGTATTTAATTATCTGGGCAGATGACAATACATCTGAAGGACAGGATCATTGCAGTTTCAAACTCGATGGTGACAAAGATGAGATCGGTATTTTTTCGGATATTGAATACGGATATTCCATTATTGACACTGTTTCTTTCGGTGCACAATCGGGCGATATTTCGACAGGCCGGTTACCGAACGGTACAGGTGAATTTACAGTGCTCCCCTATCCTTCGCCGGGTGCAAATAATGAAGGAACTGTTCCGCCGGAAACACCTGCATCATCCGCTTTCGGCATTGAAGGAAATCCATCCGACGGCATTTCAGTTTTACAACTTACTCTTTCAGAAGCGACGGATACAGGAATAGAAATCTTCTCGGTTGAGGGCAAATCTATCGGCGCCATCGAAAATAAGATCCTCGATGCAGGCATTTACCGGTATCCTGTTGACACCAGATTATTAGGCAACGGAATGTATGTCATCGCTGTCAGGCTTAACGGCCAAAATACCGTATATCTGTTCGCAGTAATTTAACCGGGCTTTGCTTTTGCGCCCGAACAAATTAAATTTGCAGTCCAAAACAATTATCAATGGGACGTGCATTTGAATACCGCAAGGAGAAAAAATTTAAGCGCTGGGATGCGATGGCGAAAAATTTCACGCGTATCGGTCGTGAGATCGCGATCGCTGTAAAAAACGGTGGAGCGAATCCCGACACCAACCCTAAACTCCGTCTCGCTGTTCAAAATGCGAAGGCTGTGCAAATGCCGAAGGACCGCGTTGATGCTGCCATCAAACGTGCATCCAGCAAAGAGGAAGGAAATTTTGAAGAAGTAGTTTACGAAGGCATCGGGCCGGGTGGAATTGCTTTGATGGTAGAGTGTGCTACGGATAATACTACACGCACAGTTGCAAATGTCCGCCTGATTTTCAGCCGCGCCGGAGGCAATCTCGGCACAAGTGGTTCAGTGGGATATTTATTCGACCGCAAAGGGATTTTTAAAGTGGATGCTTCAAAGATCGATCTCGATGCACTTGAACTCGATCTGATCGATGCAGGCGCTGAAGATATTTATGCAGAAGAAGGTATCGTATATATCGAAACCACCTTTAATGATTTTGGTACGATGCAGAAAAAACTGGATGACCTGAAAGTAGAAATTCAGGGTGCCGAATTACTGAGACTCCCGCAAAACAAAACCAAAGTAAATGCGGAAACTGAAAATCTTGTAAATAACCTCATTGAAAAACTGGAAGAAGATGATGATGTTGTGAATGTATTTCACAATATGGATGAGGCATGATATGCTGATAAATTACTGCAAATAAAAAACCCCGACTTGAACAGCCGGGGTTTTTTTAGTTCTCAAACTAGAAATTTATTCACCTGCCAGTTTAACGTTCACAGCGTTTTTGCCTTTGCGGCCGTCAACGATGTCGAAAGTTACCAGGTCGTTTTGTTTTACTTTATCAACTAAACCTGATTGGTGGACAAAAATTTCTTCATTGGTACCGTCTTTAACAATAAAGCCGAAACCTTTGGTGGCATTGAAAAATTTAATTTTACCAGTTTCCATTTTAAAAAAATAATAATGAACAAAAATTGATTAACGAGGTAAAGTTACACAATTTCGTTAAAAAAAAGCCGGAAACCGCTTCGGGCTCACTTCGTGCATAAGGGCGTATACCGTTTCGAATACATCATCCTCATTGGGTTTGCAGAAATAATCTCCGTCGCTCGCATAGGCCGACCTGTTCTCACGCGCACTCAGACAGCGCGGAAATGTATCCAGATAACGGAAAAGAGAATCATCATTAAATACCTGTTGTAACATATAAGCTGTTGCGCCACCGGGAACATCTTCATCAACGAATAATATTCTATTCGTCTTTTTAACCGATTGCGCAATGATACCATGTATATCGAAAGGCATAAGTGTTTGCACATCGATGAGTTCAACTGAAATTCCTGTTTCTTCAAGTTTCCTGCAGGCATCCTGAACAACACGCAACGTGGAACCGTAAGAAACAACTGTGATATCATCGCCTTCCTGCAGTATTTCCGGAACGCCAAGCGGAACAGTAAAGGAAGTAATATTTTCCGGCAACCTCTCCTTGAGGCGATAGCCGTTAAGGCATTCCACCACAATTGCAGGATCATCGGATTGCAGTAACAGATTATATATTCCTGCAGCCTGGGTCATATTCCTCGGAACACAAAGACAAACACCGCGGCAGGAATGGAGTATCATACCCATGGGAGAACCGGTATGCCAGACACCTTCCAGACGGTGGCCGCGTGTTCTGATGATTGCCGGCGCTTTTTGCCCGCCCTTTGTTCTGTATTGCAATGTTGCAAGGTCGTCGCTGATGGGCTGAAGGCCATAGAGCAGGTAATCAATATATTGTATCTCCGCAATCGGCCTCAATCCACGCATTGCCATTCCGATTCCCTGGCCGATAATAGTTGCCTCCCGGATCCCTGTGTCGAATACGCGATTTTCACCATGCTTTTCCTGCAGGCCGGCAAATCCCTGGTTCACATCGCCGATCTTCCCGAGGTCTTCCCCAAAGGCAAACAGATAAGGGTTCTGCGAAAGATGTCCGTCAAAACAATGATTCAATATTTCTGATCCGTTTAAGAGAGGTGAAGCATCATTATACTGCGGCGCAACAGCGGGAATGCGGACAGCAGCTTTTGCGGAAGCGCTGAACAGATTTGCATTATACCGGTCATCGTTCAACTTTGCATACGCGTTGAACCATTGCAGCAAGGCATTTCTCGATGCAGAATTTTCTCCCACCGTCCTATACAGGGCATTTCTCACCGCCTTCATAATATCACGACGCATAGGGTCCGAATTGTTACGGAGTTCAGATATAATCCCGCCAATCCCATCCCGGTTCGCTGATTCAGAAGCAAGGGCATCGAGTAGAGAAAAAGCTACATCACTGTCTGACCGGATAGACATCACGTGCTTATTCCATGCGATCCGCTGCAAATTCTTCGCTTCTTCCTTCATCGAAGCCTGAATATGATCGAGTTCATCCTCGCCTGCAATCGAAGAGGAAATAATCCATTCACGCATTTTTCGAATGCAATCCCATTCGGCCTCCCATTCGAGCCTTTCAGCTGATTTATATCTTTCGTGCGAACCGGAAGTGGAATGTCCCTGCGGTTGTGTCAATTCTGTTACATGAAAAAATACAGGGATATGCTCGCGGCGGCAGAGGTCAATGCCCTCTTCGAAGGTTTGCACCATAGCTGCATAATCCCATC
>CAYTFT010000219.1:0-5166 GCA_964437155.1 uncultured Chitinophagales bacterium
CGCAGATCGAGAATTAAATTTTTCATTCCGTCATTGATAAGTCCCTGCAGGGCATCATCAAATTCCAGCGGCGTTTCTTCGGCGAATTTATTTACTTTGATATAGCCGGTTCCTGCATCTATCATATAGGATGCGTCGATACTGGTAACAGGAATCACATCACGCGTGATAGTAAAATTCAATAAATTATTTTCTCCTTTCCGGTAGATCTTTACTTTCACCTGCGTACCTTTTTTTCCTCTGAGCTTATGCATCACCATATCGTTGGTGATGCCGTTGCCGGCTACGGTAGAATCATCGATCATAATTATTTTATCACCGGCTTTGATCCCGAGTTTTTCGGAAGGACCCCCGCTTAATGCAGCCACTACGAGAATGGTATCATTTAATATATTGAACTCAATTCCTACGCCGTCAAAATTTCCTTCCAGCTCTTCGGTAAAACCCTGGAGGTCTTCTTTATGGATATAACTGGAATGCGGATCAAGTTTTTTAAATAGTTCATCGATGGTTGCGGGATCATTCAGATATGCGGATACAAATGCATGTGTGATGGAATCGACATTGATGGAGTCAACATAGCGCTGACTGATGAAATTGAGGATCTCGTCGATACGGCTTGTTCCGTCACCGGCATTGGCATAGGATGGTTTGGTGCCGGTGAAAGGAGAAATTTTGGTCCCGATCAAAACGCCTAAGGCAAGCACTCCCGCAAAAGCCAGTGGTAATAGATATCTGTTATTATTCACGCTGTATTATTAAAGGTTGCAAAAATACATAGTCCGACGTCAGTAAAGCATGAAACGACCGCCAATTCTGCCCATACCTTTTTTAAGGTATTATGCCGGATGCCTGCTCCGGGACTTTCACCTGCAAAGGTACTGATGTATGTTTGCAGAAGTTTAGAATGAATCTAAATAATTAACAAATTATAAGGAATTATGAATGAATTTATCATCACTTTCCGCGAAAGCCTTGAGGCTGCGCTTATTGTAGGGATCATATATGTTGTGATGGTCCGGAACGGATTCAAAGGGCAGATCAAAATGCTCTGGTTCAGTGTGGGTGCTGCAGTGATCGCATCGGCAGTAATGGGAATCGCATTATACGAAGTACTGGAGGAAGCCGGTGATGCCTTCAAGGAATTGCTCGAAGGTATTTTCATGTATATCACTGCCGGGTTGCTGTTTTATGTGATCTTCTGGATGAGTAAAAATCTTGCAAGCCGGGATGCAATAACGGAGCAGACAAAATCGACGCTAAGCGAAGGGAGCAAATGGGGTCTTTTCTTCCTCGTATTTTTTGCCATTTTGCGGGAAGGATTTGAAACGGCATTATTTCTTGTGGCGAGCACAGGTATTGATAAAAGTTTTTCTTATGCCGGATTCTTCGGTGGAATAATTCTCGCTGTTTTAATCGGTTATCTCATCGTTGTGGAAGGGAAAAAAATAAAGCTCGGGCCATTTTTTAAATGGACATCATTATTGCTCGTATTTTTTGCGGCGGGCATGATCGCATATGGAACACATGAAGTACATGAATTCATGGAGTACCGTGAACACGAGGAACATGCATCTGAGGTTGCCGGAAATTCTGTTGAAACAGCCAACGAAGAATGTGGTGAACTCCTGGAACATGCGGAAGGCGTAAATGAATCAGCAGAGATGGAAGAGGAGGAGGAACATGAATATGCATTTGAAATTTTCCGCAATAAGATCGGCAATGAAAAGATCGGCGGCATGTATGTTTTTAATGAAACATGTGGCGTGAATATTCACATGCTGAATTCCGACGGTGCGATCGGCTCCTTTTTAAAAGGATTATTCGGATATAATACAAGTCCTACCTGGATCGAAATATTCTTATGGGTGATCAGCATGGGATTTGGCCTATTTGTGTGGAGAAGAGCGTATAAAAATAAGCAGTAACAACAGGCTATTGCACTGTTAATTTTCCCGGAAATTTTTGGTTTGAGGAAATAAAAAAACAGATCCGCATGCGGATCTGTTTTTTTTGTAATTAATTTATTTACCGGTGCACGAGTGTAAATGCGAAGTTGGGTCCTTTGCCCAATTTATAGGCCATCGTGATCCATAATCTGGCGAGATTTTCCAAAAGAAGTGCATTTTCGAGACCGCCAACATCTACAACTTTAAATCCGAGATCTTCCGCCAGGCCGGCTACTACTTTTTTTGAGGCGGATTCATCTCCGCAAATAAATGTTTCAATGGGTTTCCCGTCGTAAACCGGGTTGATCATATTACCCACGCCGGTGGTATTGAATGCTTTTACTACATCACCATTTCCTGTCCAGGCGGAAATTGCCTCTGCTCCGGAAACAAAAGGGTCTGTGCTTACTGCAACCGGATTTGTTGCATCAATAATGATCTTTCCCTCCCAGTCGAGTTCGATGCCTTTGATTACCTCATCAGCAATTCCGAACGGGATAGCGATCAATATCACTTCAGCATCTGCTACAGCTTCCTGAAAGGTGCACACTTTTGCGCCGATATTAATTGCATTCCATGCTTTCTGGCTCTGCGGATCACGGACGCCGAATGTTACGGCATGTCCTTTTTCCTTCCATTTAGAACCCGCTGCAAGTCCGATATTACCTGCTCCGAGAATTGTTATGCGCATAAGCAATATTATGAATGTGATCAGGAGGATGAGCGGATTATCCGATCAGTTCTGCTGTCATGGTGATGGTTGTATTCAGCGATTTGGAAATCGGGCAGTTGAGTTTGGCTTCTTCAGCAGCAGCTGCAAAATCATCAGCAGTAGCACCCGGAACTTTTGCGGTAACGGTTAGTGCTGATTCGGTGATGACGCCATTATCGAGCGTGATCATACAGGTAGTATTGATCTCATCTGCTGTCAGATTTTTGGCATTCAGTACAAAAGCGAGTTTCATGCTGAAGCAACCTGCATGTGCGGCTGCTACGAGTTCCTCAGGGTTGGTTCCAATGCCTTCGGCGAAGCGGGATGACCATGAATATTGATTCTTGTTTAATACACCCGACTGCGTGGAAACATTTCCTGTTCCCTCTTTTCCTGTGCCGTTCCATACGGCAGTTCCTTTACGTTTCATAATTGTGATAGTTTATTATTGAATTGCAGGGCAAAGGTAGGTGATGCGCAGGATATTATGACAGGCATAAAAACAAAAAACCCCGTCCGGGCGGACAGGGTTTTTTGTTGAAGAAGATGCCTTATTTCCCCGCGATCTTCAATTCGTTGATCAGATTTTGTGCACCGGCAAACTTGTCAATCACAAATAATACGTACCGGATATCCACGGATATGGTCCGGTTCATAGACATATCGAAAATATAATCACCCGGTGTTCCTTCATAATTACCATCGAAGGCAAGTCCGATGAGTTCGCCTTTTCCGTTTAGCACCGGGCTGCCGCTGTTGCCGCCGGTGATATCCAGGTTGGAGATAAAGCAAACCGGAACGGTTCCGTTCTTATCTGCATAACGGCCGTAATCTTTTTTCTTATAGAGATCATATAATTTCTCCGGCACTTTAAATTCAGGGTTATTATTATCTCTTTTCTCCATTACACCGTCAATGGTGGTTTGCCAGTGATAATGTACCGCATCGCGCGCTTCATAATCCTGTACGGTTCCGTACGTAAGACGCATAGTGGAATTTGCATCCGGATAAAATGCTTTTTTCGGATCCTTCAGCATGAGGCCCGCTGTATATTCGCGCTCCAGTTTACTGATCTCACCATTTGCCGCGCGGAACACAGATCCCGCCGTTTGTGCATCTGTATATAATCCGATATAATAATTATACAACGCATCTTTTTTCAGTTTCTTTTCATTCGGCGACTGCAGAAATGCATCGAGTTTTTCTTTGCTGGTAAATACAGATTTAGCAAATGCATTTGCACTCCAGGTGTCGAATTTTTCCCGCGGCGTTGTGCCTTTTGTTTTAGCAAGAATATCTTTTATTACCTGTGGATGTTTATCTGCGGGTAAGTTGGTATATAACATATTCAGTAATGCAGACATTTTCTTTACTTCCGTATCGTAATTCAGACCCTTCCACATTTCTTCAGCAGATGCATTAATCTCTTCAATTATTGCAGTTTTGTCTGCCTCGCTTAATTCTTCCTCTCCGAAAAATGATTCAATAGAATTAAAATCGAGAGCAAAATTTCCGGTAGGTAATAAAACAACGGAATAAATTTTATAATAAAATTCTTTGCTCACGCTTGTCATCATCTTATACGCATTATCAAAATTGCTGAACATGGAAGTATATTTCTCCTCTGTTGTTTTTCCTTCGCTCTTTGCCCATTTCATGAATTCTTTTTCCTGCTGATCTTTGATCGCAACAGCATCCATTCTGCGCATGCCGTCGAGCTGTGTTTTATATAATTTCAAACCATTCATTAATTGTGCATAATCTGCAGCGAGCTGAATGCGGACTTTTTCATCCTTATCCATATCGCGCTTCATTACATCTGTTACGGTTTTGAAACAATCGATTTGTGCAGGATTGCTTTCTTCCATCACTTCAGCGATAGCCGCACTGGTAAGATATCTTTCTGTTGACCCCGGGAACCCCATGATCATAGCAAAATCACCTTCCTGATACCCGTCGAGTGAAACCTGTAAAAATTTCTTCGGCTTATACGGAACATTGTCGGCGCTGTACTCCGCAGGATTATTATCCTTGTCGGCATATGCGCGAAAAACGCTGAAGTCACCGGTATGGCGCGGCCACATCCAGTTGTCGGTATCACCGCCATAATTACCAATGGAAGAAGGCGGTGCACCGGTGAAGCGTACATCGTTAAACTGTTTATACAGATAAACAAAATACTGGTTGCCATAGAACATGGATTTCAGTTCCACCACATATCCCTGTGCACTGTAACGGGCAACGTAATTGTTTTGAATTTCAGTAACCTTTGCCCTGCGCGGACCGGGTTCGAGGCCTTCGAGTTGGGGGAGGACAGAATCAGTTACATCTATTGCATTTTGCAGGATGCGGATCCACAATCCCGGGATCGGAATTTCTTCACCGTAATTTTTTGCCCAGTAACCATCATCAATATAATTATGTTCGGTAGTACTAACCGAAGCAAGCGCTTCAAAACCGCAATGGTGGTTAGTGAATAATAATCCGTTTGCGGAAACCAGCTCG
>CAYTFT010000220.1:0-5151 GCA_964437155.1 uncultured Chitinophagales bacterium
AATTATTGCAATGCCTCTGCAAGTTTTGTAAATGCTTGTTTGTTGTAGGCGTTATGTGTCGCATGCAGAATATCCAGTTTTTCTTTTGCAGTGAGGTGCAAACTTAACGATGCACGTTTATTCGCTTCGGTGGGTTGATATTCAAAAGTGATCACCTCCAGCCGTCCTTCCTGCATCGAATTCAAATAATGCAGTAACTGATCATTCTGGTAATCCTGAATTTCTACCCAGTTGGCATATAAATTTCCAACAGGACTGAATATTTTTTCAAGCACGCCCTGACTCAAATTTGTTTTGATCTTCATTTCCTGTTCTATGGCCCTGATATTTACGATCACTACTCCGCTTGTATTTGCTCTTATCCAGTCATTAAATGTTGCAATAAATTGTGCAGAGGTTTGAATACCGTAATTATCGCGAATGCCCGCATCCATTACTTCTGTGCCGGGCTCAGTGGGGAGATGAACATTCGGCAAAATATACGGGAACGTGCAATTCATGCGCAGAATACTCGTAAAGGAAATATCATTTACGGTATTATCGGCAAGCAGATAATGAATATCGGCGCCGTCAATCTCCGGAGTACTGAAATGCGGTATCTGTATCAAGGGTTGCGCCAGATAGGAAACCGGTTGTGAAGCGATATATAATTTGCGTTCGTCGTTGATGATGGTGGGCGTGAACAGCAACATCGGCACCTGCATGGTATATTCCGCCTCAGCATATGCACCTAATGGTTTACAAAGGACAGAATCGGTATTTTCATTCAGTATTTTTTCAAACATATACCCGCGGTCCTTGCGATATTTTTCACCGTAATAGGTGTAGGGTTGCCAGGGATAAAAAAGATCATTCACCACAATGGTAAAACTTAGTGCATTTAAAAGATCGGAAGAAATTTTATTTGCATATTCCGGATCATATAATTGAATATCCTCACCTTTTTTTTGACGCATATATAATTCGCGAAAATACGCTGCGGCGATCATTCCGCCGGAAGCGCCTGTGATCAAAGGGCATTGCTCCATGAGTTTATGTCCGGTGATACTGTCTGCCGTTTGCATCACCTGCATAACGAACGAACTTGCGCGTATACCGCCGCCACTGCAGTTGATGAAAACAATTTTCGGCTTTTTATCGTCAGGGCTGAATTTATTTTTCCAGTTCTCCAGCATCGTGAGCATATTTCTCGTGTCCGGACCGCTGTAGGCAGTATCTGAAATCGCCTTTAGTTTTTCAAGTGAATAGGGTGCTGACTTTTTATAATCGAGGCCGTACACTTTATTCCGGTAAGTGAAAAGATCGGAACGCATGAGTGCGCTCACGCCAAAAACAATAACCACCAGGAATAATATTTTCCAGGCGCCCACCCAGTAATAATATGCGCCGATGAGAACGATTAATATGTTGATGAGAATAAAAATACTTGCCGCTGCCGGAATCCGGAACCAGGGGTTATCCATCAGTACACCAAATACGACGATCATCAGTATAGATCCGATCTCGATGATCAATGCATTCGCATGATGCTGTTTATATACCGAACGAATGATCGATTCCGGGTAATGATCTGCCGAGCGTGCATGTTTCCATCTCAGATTATGATTCAGGTAAAATTCTGTATGCAAAGGATTGCGCAAATGCACTTCATCATGCGTGGGTTCTTCTGCATCGTAATTGGTTTTACCCGCATTCTTTTTTTTGATGATGCCGATGATCTGAAAAATATCTTTATTCGTCCTGAAAAAATATACCATCGAAATCAGCATCACCGAGCACATACCCGTGATAAATCCTGCGATGTTAAACAGAATGGTTGCGGTACTCAATAATCCGTCGGCAACCTGGAACCGCACAATGCTGAAAATATAGATCAACAGGAAAATAGCCGGGAGTATGGCATTATTCAGACTGTAGATCCCGAAGGGCCGGCTGAGTGTGGCAAGAAAGGAAAAATTATGCGCATTGAGGATATAACTCGTGAGATTCCAGACGATCACGAATCCGCCGAATGCCGCGCCCACTATACAGAAGCTGCTGAAATTTACCTGTCCCATATATTCGGGATCCAGAAATAATAACGGGACACCATAGCGCGAACCCATTGCGCTCACCGTGAGGCTCACCAGCAAAAACCAGGATAAGGCAAGAAAATGATTTCGCTTAAGGTGTAAAACAAATAACTGAACAGGGAAAGAATTCCAGATGTTCCACAACCTTTTTTGCATGGTATGCTTTTAACGAATATACGAATATACGCGGTTAAAAGGTTCGTGGTGACTGTCAATACAAAGCAAGAAAAAAAGGGGGAGAGGAATCCGGGACTTATATAGAATGGAAATGCTGCACGCTCCTCATCATGCAGCATCCAATTTAGGGGTAAAGTTGCCTAACCAATAACCTGAATAGGTTGAACCAAAGGTAACGAAAGCATTTCGGAATTTGCAAATTATTTAACTAAATATTGTGAAATTTGGAGTTTAGTAAATATTTTCACTGCATAATTGCCGATAATCTAATATAAACCCTAAATTATGTCTGAAAATTATGATATTGATAAAGTGGACATTCAGATCCTGCACATGCTGATGCAGAATGCAATGACCCCTTTCACCGAGATAGCCCAAAAGGTGAGTGTTTCCCCCGGAACGGTGCACGTCAGGATGAAAAAGATGGAAAAACTGGGCATCATCAAATCTTCGCACCTGCTCATAAACCCGCTTAAACTCGGTTACGGTATCACAGCATTCCTGGGTGTCTATCTCACACAAAGCTCTATGTACGACAATGTAGTGAAGGAGCTGGAGAAGATCCCTGAGATCGTTGATTGTCATTATATGACCGGTACATACAGCATGTTCGTAAAGATCATCTGCAAAGACACGCTGCACCTGAAAGACATTCTGCACGACAAGATCCAGATGATCACCGGAATTGACCGGACGGAAACCTTTATTTCTCTTGAAGAAAGTTTCAGCCGGCCGATGAAGATCAATTTAAGTAAGCGTCCCTGATAAATAATCACAGGAAAGGCCTCATCCCCAAACCCTTGTTTCCAGATCCAGTTCTTCTGGAAGGGTAAGCAGTGTACGGAGATAATTAAACTGTTTTTCTAAAAGAATCGCATCATCGGTGCGGCCGAACAGGGAAGGAGCAAACAGATCTTTTTCGCTGCGTAATGCGAAATACATTTTATTGCCGACAAAAGATATCAGGATGTCGGGATAAAAAATTTCTTTAATTGCATTGATGCGTTCAATCAGCTTTGGAGATAAAATATATCTTGCTTCCACCGGATCTGTTGCATAAACGGAAAAACTTTTTTCAAACACCGGATCTTCCAGTTTGATCAATGTGGTGGCGGGGCGGTTGAAATACGTATTCAGAAATTCACCATATACTTCGCCCATTACTTCGCGTGTTGTATCGGGGAGAATATAGGTTTCTCCCGAAAAGGTTTTATTAAAATCGGCTGTAAAAAAATAACCGGTGAACAGGTCCGATATTTTAATTTCTGTTTTCCCGTCGCTTCTGCGTTCTTCGCGTTGCTGCACCCGCAGATGCGATCCGCGAAAATTGGCGGTATTGCGTGTCCATAATCCTGATCCGCTGTAATTCCATATCTCCTGAAAAGTGAATAATTTGCTGTCAGTGAATACGGATCGTTCCAAACTGCCATCCCTTGTAAATTGAATATCCTTTTGAATGACAGGATGCACCGTCTCAAAAAATATAAATTGATATTTTTTGATAAATCGTTCCTCTGTTTTCTTCACCAGGTTATACGGAACGAGTAACAGAAATATGGAAAGTATTGCGCCACCCCATTTCAGCATAAAACTAAAATCGAATGCAGAACCCAGAAATCGTGTGCCGATAAAATATGCAGCCGTGACCATGCCAGCGCTGATAATTAATGTGAGTGAAATAACCAGTGTATTATTTTTTATCAGCGCAGGATCTTTTTCCCCCAACCTTGTTTTCACCTGTTTATAGACGATTCCCAATACAACGAGCCCGAGCACGAAATACATAAAATACCGGATGCCGTCAACGAATTTTCCCATGCTCTCATCATCGGCGGCAAACATCACCAGAAACCCGATGAAAAGACTTATCACAACAGTAACAAAATAAACTTCAAAAAGGCGCGTGATAATACCTGCTACCATTGCAGCCCGCCTGTGCCGGTTCAGCTCCGCCATTCTCCGCTTAAGCTGATCATTATATATTTTATCAAATACTGAATTATACATGATTCAAATAAATGGAAATTATTATACGTGATATGGACCCTAAGCCCGTAGTAAAAATTGCGACGGCAGATTATATTCACCCTGACCTGAAATTTTCATTTCTCCAACAACCCGGATGTATATCCACAAGTTTCTGCTTCATGGCAATAACATACTCCTCCAATCCTTCACTCCTCTCATTTCTCATCTCTCATCTCTCATCTTCCTCACATGTTCCTCCTGTACTGTCCGCCCACCTCAAACAACGCCTTCGTGATCTGCCCGAGCGAACAATATTTTCCTGCTTCCATCAATGCCGCGAAAATATTTTTATTTTCTATGGCCGCCAGCTGAACGGCTCGTAACTGATCGTGTATCCGTGCATCATTTTTTGTATGCAGGTTTTTCAGTGTGGTGATTTGATTTTCTTTTTCTTCCTCCGTTGCGCGAATTACTTCTTTCGGTAAAATAGTGGGAGACCCTTTTGAATTCAGAAATGTATTCACGCCAATAATTGGATATGCACCGGTATGTTTCAGCGTTTCGTAATATAAACTCTCCTCCTGGATCTGACCGCGCTGATACATGGTTTCCATCGCTCCCAGCACACCGCCGCGTTCTGAAATTCTGTCAAACTCACTCAGTACTGCTTCTTCAACGAGGTCGGTCAGTTCCTCAATTATGAATGAACCCTGGATGGGGTTTTCATTTTTTGCAAGTCCCAGTTCTTTGTTGATGATGAGCTGGATCGCCATGGCACGCCTTACGCTTTCTTCCGTCGGCGTAGTGATCGCCTCGTCATAGGCATTTGTATGCAATGAATTACAATTATCATAAATTGCATATAATGCCTGCAGGGTTGTTCTTATATCGTTGAAGTCAATTTCCTGCGCATGTAAACTTCTTCCGCTCGTCT